>JAZGCZ010000174.1:0-12220 GCA_036477195.1 Anaerolineales bacterium
AGAGCCTTCATTGAGCCAGCGGGCGGCCTCCAAGGCATGGTAGCTCAGGATTACGTCCGCCCCGGCGCGCTTGATCCCGGTCAATAGCTCCAGCACGGACCGGCGCTCGTCCATCCAACCCTTCGCCGCCGCAGCTTTGATCATGGCGTACTCGCCGCTGACGTTGTAGGCGGCCAAAGGGACCTCGGGGAAGGTCTCCCGGACCCGCCGGATAATGTCCAGGTACGGCAGTGCCGGCTTCACCATCAGGAGATCTGCACCTTCCTCGAGGTCAATTCGAGCTTCGCGCAGGGCTTCACGGGCGTTGGCCGGATCCATTTGGTGTGAGCGGCGGTCGCCGAATTCAGGTGCGGATTCGGCCGCATCGCGGAAGGGACCGTAGAACGCGGAGGCATACTTGACGGCATAAGACAGGATCGGAACATGCCCAAAGTCAGCTGCGTCCAAGGCTTCTCTGATGGCGAGTACCATTCCGTCGATCATCCCGCTGGGCGCGACCATGTCGGCCCCGGCCTCAGCGTGTGAAACCGCCACCCGCCCTAAAATTTCCAGCGTTTCATCGTTTAGAAGATAGCCTTCGGGCAGATTTGGGTGCGGCAGCGGATGACCCGCGTTCACCAAACCGCAGTGGCCATGGTCGGTATACTCGCAAAGACAAACGTCGGTAATGATTGTGAGCGCCGCGTTGGACTGCCTTATGGCCTCAATCGCCTGCTGAACGATTCCCTGCGGATCGAAATTCTCCGATCCCACAGGATCCTTGATCTGCGGGATCCCGAACAGCATCAAGGCCCGAATGCCGAGCGAGGCGGCGGCCGCCAGCTCCGGCACCAAACGATCGATGGACCATTGGTAGACACCTGGCATCGAAGAGATTTCAACTTTCTCGCCCGACCCATGGCGGACAAAAACGGGAAAGATTAAATCTTCAGGACTCAGCCTTACCTCACGCGTAAGCTCCCGCAAGGACTCGGTCCTGCGAAGCCTGCGCGTGCGGTCGATGTCGGTTCTCCCCCGGACCGCCGCGAGGTCAAGCACTTTGCTCATGTACTTTAGATTCCTCAAAGAAGGTGGTCAGGGCCTCCAACAATCCCGGAACGGTATAGTCTTGGGCAACTACCGCAGGCCGTAGTCCTGATTGCGCCGCAGCGTCGGCCGTGATGGGCCCAATGCAGGCAACGATCGGTGGGGGATCGGCATCGAAGGGATTGAAGCCGGCCGAATCAACGATGGTCATGAAGTATTCCACGGTCGAAGGGCTCGTAAACGTAATGGCGTCCACCCCCGCTGCGAGCTCAGTTAGGGCGCCGTCGTCCGGCCTGGCCTCCACCGCCCGATAGGTAGCGAACTCGTCGACTGTTGCCCCTCGCCCCCTTAACATCTCGGGTAATTGAGGCCGGGCGCCGGCTGCCCGCGGCAGAAACACTCGCCTGCCAGCGACGTCCGGAAGATCTTCAGCCAAACGCTCGCCGACGTGTTCTTCAGCTACGAAGTCCACTGCAATTGCGCGTGCCTGGAGAGCACCGGCAGTCGCCGGTCCGATAGCCGCAATAGAGCAGTTGGCGAGGTCGTCCGCGTTCAGTCCGGCTGCTTCCAGGCGCTCGCAAAAGAATCGGACGCCGTTGGCGCTAGTGAAGACCACCCAATCGAATTCGGCTAACTCGTTTAGCGCCTCGTCGAGTCCGGGAGCACGCTTTAGCGGCTCGACGCGAATGGTGGGCAACAACACCGGGATGGCACCCAGGATTTCCAGGCCACGCGTCAGCGATTCGGCCTGGTCATAGGATCGAGTGACCACCACTCTTCGGCCTTCCATCGCTGAGTGGCTATTCAAGGCTCAGGATCTCCCGCGCCCCGCGAGCAAGTGCCTCGGCACCTAGCTTCTCTCCCAGTTCCCGCGGCACCGATCCGCGTCCGGAGACCCGAACCACCGTGCGCCCATCGACGGAGGCCACCATTCCAAGCAATTTGATGTCACCCTCCCGGGTTTCGGCATACGCGCCAACGGGCAATAAACAGCCGCCACCGAGCTGAGACAGGAAAGTCCGTTCCGCGGTCACTGCATCCTGGACTGACTTGGAGTTCAGCGGATGCAGCAGATCGAGAATTTGCTCGTCTTCAGCACGGCATTGTACGGCCAGGGCACCCTGGCCAGGGGCAGGTAGCATTCGATCAAGCGAGAACCATTCGGCTATGTGCTCCGATAGCCCTAGCCGCAGCACCCCGGCCGCAGCGAGAACGGCCGCCTCGTACTGGCCCTCCCGCACCTTGCGGATCCTGGTTTCGACGTTGCCGCGGATGGAGCGCACAAGCAAATCGGGGCGCAACGCGAGGATCTGAGACCGTCGGCGCGGACTTGAAGTTCCCACAGATACCCCGGCGGGAAGGTCATTTAGTCCGCCTCCGTTGCTCGAAATCAGAACGTCCCTGGCATCCTCCCGCATGAGAATTGCGCCGAGGACTAAATCTGGGGAGTTTTCAATGGGGAGGTCTTTGAGCGAGTGCACGGCCAGGTCCACCTTGCGATTGCGCAGCGACTCCTCCAGCTCACTCGTGAAGGCGCCTTTCCCCCCGAGCGCTGGGAGCGGCTGATCTAGTGTGCGATCCCCGGCAGTCTTGATGACAACGGTCTGAAAGGACAGCTCGGGCCAGCTCCGGGCGAGGGCTTCCTCAACGGCCTGGGCCTGCCAGCGGGCCAGCGCGGAGGGCCGCGTTGCTATTACCGCTTGTTGCAGCTTTAGCGCGCTCATGGCGAGTCCACCTCGTTCTCCTCCCCCAAGCCGAAGAGCTCGCGAATTAGCAGTGCGTATCGTGCCCCTTGCCCATTCTGCGAATGCTGCTTGAGGCGAACAGTAGGCTCATGGAGCAGCTTGTTGACCAGTGACTTGGTGAGACTTTCGATCTCCTGTGCCCCATCCACGCCAAGCTTGTCTAGCCGCCTGAGGGTGCGCTTGATCTCCCTTTTGCGAATGGCTTCTGCCTGCTCCCGCATGGCCAAGATCACGGGTCTGACTTCCAGCGTCGTTAGCCATTCCTGAAAATGCTGCATCTCCTCGGCGATGATGACCTCGACCTGCGGCACCTGCGAGCTCCGCTCTTCGGCGGTTCTGCTGGCCCCCTGCTCTAGCTTGTCGAGGTCGTACACATGCACTCCAGGGATCTGGCTTACCGATTCTTCAACATCCCGCGGGAAGGCGATATCCATCACTATCAGCGGTCGGGTAGGACGATGAGCCATGGCCGATCGCACAGTACCTTCATTAAGAATGGGGTGCGGCGCGGCGGTGGAGGAGATCACAACATCGGCGCGTTCCAGCTCCTGCTCGAGCGCCTCGAATGAACTCGATCGGGCACTCCATCGGTTAGCCAATGCAGCTGCACGCTCAACGGTGCGATTGATCACCGTGATGCCACCAACCGTGCGCTTCCGCAGGGCTTCTACGGCCAACTCCGCCATCTCGCCTGCGCCGATCACCAAGACTTGAGAGTCTTCAAGCTGTCGCACCTGACTTGCTATCAGGTGTACTGCCACTGAGCTCACCGTTGCTGGCTTGGCCGAGATGGCGGTCTCGCCGCGCGCGCGTTTGCCGGCATGAATGGCGGCTTGAAATAGGCGGGACAAAATCAGGCCGCTCGCGCCGACCCGGAGGGCCAAAGTGTGGGCCTCGGAAACTTGCCCCAAAATCTGAGGCTCACCCAAAACCAATGAGTCCAAACCGGAGGCGACTCTGAATAAGTGGTGGGCTGCCTGGCTATCGCGATAGTCGTACGTGTGCCCTTCGAGGTCCTTGTCGCTCACCCCGCTGGTCTCAGCCAGCAAGCTTGCAAGGTCGCGAGCGTCAGGCTGCGAGGCCACCGCGTACAGCTCGACCCGATTGCAGGTGGAAAGTACTCCAAGCTCGGAAAACGGCGTGACAGCCTCCCGCTCGCCATGACTGGACCGCGCCAACATGGCTTTCAGTTTGGACTCGTTATGGGAGAGCTGCTCCCGCAAAGAAGCAGGCGCTGTGCGATGATTGATCCCCAAGCAGATGATATTCATCTGCAGTGTGCGTTTCCGATGCTGAGGACCTTAGACGGATGAAATCGACGACTTTGTGGCAAGGTGGCCTTCTCTCGATGTGTACTTGTATCCTACGAAGATACAGCCGCGATTCTGTTCCTTTTTGGAATTAATATAAATCTGAGTAAACCTATGGAAAACTCTTGGTTCCATGTAGATTAATGTAGATTTATCAGCGGGTCAACAATTATGGATTAACGTTCTCTTAATTCAAGAGGTAGATTTGCAATTCAATTCGCAGAGCGGCGACCATATTCCGGCGGGAAGGTCGTGCGGATACCACTCTTTTATTTCACCCATGGACTGAGTTTCGTGAACCGCTGGTAAACTACGTCTGGTTCGCACTCGGAGCGATCAGATGGATGTCGACGCCCGCCTAAAGTTGAAGACTAAGATGGTAGGGGCCGAAATACGAGCGGCCAGAGAGGATTCGGGCAAGAGTCTTAAGTCGGCCGCCGAGCTCATTGGGATTAGTTCTAGCACCATGTCCTCCTACGAGCACGGTCGCAAGGGTATTTCACTCCCTGAGCTCGAGCTGTTGGCCTACTGGTTAGATATCCCGGTTACCAACTTGCTGGACGGATTGCCGAGCGCTCCAGACCGAACGGTGCATTTCGACCCGAAAGTCGTTGTCTCGTTTCGGCGGAAGATGATCGGTGCCCTGCTTCGAAAGCACCGGACTGCATCCGACCTGACCATGGGCGAGCTCGCTGAGAAGGTCGGTTTTCCCCCCAGCCGCATCAGCGGCTATGAGCGCGGCGTAAGGCCGATTCCGATCCCATTTCTGGAGGTCCTTGTCGATGCTCTGGGCAGATCCATGGACGAATACATCGACACAGAAGGACAGGGGCCAATTGCAGGTTGGTATAGGGATCGACGTGCTTACGAGACCTTCCGCTCACTACCGCCCGACTACCGCGATTTCCTTGCAGAACCAGAAAACAGCGGGTTCGTCCGCGCCGCCATGCGGCTCCGTGCAGTTTCATCCGAAAAGCTACGAGATTTGGCCGAGTCCCTCGCCGCAATAATCAGTTGACGGTGTCAAATTCAGATTCTGCCGCGCTTGAACAGCGTGCGCTGGCAGCTTACGAAGCAAATCGATACGATGAAGCGATCGACCTCTTTAGATCCGCGCGTACTGCCACAGAAGACCCTTCGAAGTCTGCCGAATTGGCAAATAGTTTGAGCGTTATCCTGCTCAAGGAAGGCCGAAACACAGAGGCTCTAGATGTCGTCCGCGGAACGCCACAATTGTTTGAGGCGGAAGGAGATGTTGGCCGCCAAGCACGCGCCACCGGCAATCTAGCTGCGGCGCTCGAAGCATGTGGAGAACTCGAGCAAGCCGAACGTGCCTATCGCGAAGCCGCCGATCTCCTCGAGACCACCGGAGACGAAGAAGAACGAATGCTCACGCTGAATGCGTTATCGCAGCTCCAGCTTCGTCAGCGCAGGCCATTCGATGCGGCGGCAACGTTGCAAGCAGGTGTATCTTCGGGGCGAGTTTCCGGATTTCGGACACGTTTGATCCAATTTCTGCTGCGGCTCCCGTCCCGCCTTCTTCGCTCTTGAGCCCTACAGAAATGAACCTCAGACAAACCTCTAGCGAGGACCGTGCTGTGGTCGAGGGACTCATCGCCCACGCGCCCTGGTCACACGTTCATCTGGATTGGCTCGACCCCACGAACCTGATCGACCAGGAACCCTTCATCCTGGCAAGCTCCGGGGACTCGTCAGTCGGAATGTTGGGCTGCCCCCCAGATCTCCCTCAAGCGGCATGGGTGCGAACCTTTGCCGCGGCCGAGGGATATGACGTTGATCAAGTGTGGCAGATTCTCTGGACCGAAGCAGATTCCCGACTGCACGAGTTGAACGTCGAGAATGTGGCGGCGCTCGCTCTCGAGAACTGGTTTGCGCAGCTTGTACAAAAAGTTGGTTTCAAACGTACCAATGCTGTAATTTTCTATGAGCTTGAGCTCGATCTTGGATCGCTGGCGCAGATCGTCAATAACAGGCCAGCCTACAAGTTTCGGTCGATTCGTTCTGGAGACGCAGAAACGATCCTGGAATTAGACCAACTCGCTTTTGAACCCATTTGGCAGCTCTCTCGCGATTCGCTGGCAGTCGCCATAAATCAAGCCTCCTCCGCAAGTTTGATCGAGGACGAAGGTGAAATCCTTGGCTATCAAATCACGACCAGCTCACCTTTTGGCGCTCACCTCGCCCGACTTGCGGTGCTTCCTTCTCATCAGCGGAAGGGCCTTGGCGCGGCCCTGATAATCGATGCGGTTCAAAGCGTCCAAGAAATCGGACTGGGCCAGCTTTCGGTCAATACACAGGAAAACAATCATCCAAGCCGCAGGCTTTATGAAAAAATGGGGTTCAGGAAAACTGGAAAGGAGTTTCCGGTATTCGAGCTACAGTTGTGATTTAACCCTTGGCCAGAGTCGGTGAGCCGTCGTCAAGATGCGGTGATTTAGCCCTTGGCCAGGGTCGGTGAGCCGTCGCCTCAATGCTGTAATCTAGCCCTTGGCCAAGGTTGGCGAAGCGTCGCCTTGATGCTGGACTTCCCACAAGGTCAGCACAAAGCACAATGAGGAGAGTCGGTTCAGATAAGCGAACAAGTGGGGATTTTCGAATTCGGTGCGCGGTTCAGTCGAATCCTCCTCACGAGCCTTGAGTTCAAGACGGACCACAGCGCGTTCGGATCTGCGCACTACGGTGCGAGCGTAATCTAATGCTGCCGCGGGGCCAGTATCGCCGCCTAGAACAAATTCTTTGGGCATTTCTACATCGGCTCCGAAGCTCTCGATCTGCGCCTCCAGCCAGTCAACCCGTTCTCGGTCAATGACCCGGAAGCGTTCGGCAATTTCCGGTTCTGCCGCTACCTCAGACATGATGTGATAAAGATCACGTTGCGCTTCGATCAGGACACTCTGAACGTCTTCAGAGGTGATTTGCGCTCTAGCAAGGCCTAGTGCGGCTGAGGCCTCATCCAACGCACCATAGGCCTCTGGTCGAGGATCACTCTTTGGAACGCGGCGGTCCCCGAGCAATCCTGTGTAACCATCATCGCCGGTGCCTCCAAAGTAACCTGGCATGGCAGGTATTATAAGTAATAGCAGTTGTAACTTCTGGATACAACTACAAGCGGATGGAACCCCACGAATCTCGCCCCCTTCTTCAGCGGTATGGACCGGTCCTGACCGGCACATTCATACTCATATCAGGGATAGGCGCCGCGATGCTGCTCACTTCCCCACCCAGAGGCGATCCCATCGTCCTGGCGGAGCCCTCGAATATGCGAGTCCACGTTGCAGGTGAAGTTCTCCGCCCGGGTGTGTACGAGCTTCCTTTCGGTTCTATCGTTCAGGATGCTATTGACGCCGCCGGCGGGATGAGCGGCGAGGCGAGTCAAGATAGGGTCAATCTGGCCGCAGCTTTGGAGGACGGCCAGCAAGTATTCGTGCCTGAAATATCTCAAACAATGCCATCGAGCCCCAATCCAGCGATCACTTCAGAGCAAATTTCAATCAATACCGCTTCCGCCCCCGAATTGGAACGACTGCCTGGCATTGGCCCGGTTATAGCGCAGCGAATCGTCGAATACCGAGAGCAGCATGGCCCATTTCAGCGCCTTGAAGATCTGCTCGATGTTGAGGGAATTGGTCCCTCGAAACTCGAAAGCCTGCAGGGCTACGTTCGGGTCCCCTGAAATGGGACACTTCTTCCCACGATCGAGCATCTGGCGGACTGTATAATCCGCGGACATGCCTGAACTACCCGAAGTTGAGACCATCCGGCTACAGCTGCGCAGCGGATCGGCTGCTGTGCCCTCCTTGGTGGGCCAGCGGATCGAGGGCGTGAGTCTGAGGTGGCCGAGACACATCGTCGAGCCTTCCGTGTCCACTTTTCGTAAGCGAATCCGCGGCCGTTCTATCCAAGACGTGCGCCGTCGTGGCAAATTCATTCTGATCCCCCTCGACGAACGAACCCTTGCAATTCATCTCATGATGAGCGGCGATTTGAGGATGGCCGACTCCGACAGCGCCCGAGGCAAGTTTGACCATACGGTTTTCAATTTTGAATCCGGATGGCAGCTCCGCTTCAGCGACTCCCGCAAATTCGGAAGAGTGTACCTGATGAAAGATTCAGAGCAATTGCTGGGCAAGCTCGGACCTGAGCCTCTGGCGGATAGCTTTACTCCGAAGGCGCTAGCCCAGATTCTCTCAGAACACAGGCGGACTCTCAAACCGCTGCTTTTGGATCAGACTGTGATTGCGGGCCTGGGGAACATCTATACCGACGAGGCATTGCATCGAGCAAAGCTTCACCCGTTGAGGCGGAGCGATTCTCTTAATTTTGAGGAAGTGCGCGCTCTTTGGAATGGAATTCGAGGTGCGCTGCAGAGCGGACTGCATCACAATGGTGCCAGCATCGATTGGGTCTACCGGGGAGGAGAATTCCAGAATTTCTTCCGGGCCTACGGACGTGGGGGCGAGCCTTGCCCGGAATGCGGCACCGAGATCGTTCGCACCGTAGTTGGCCAGCGCGGCACTTATTTCTGCCCAATATGCCAGGTTGAGGAGCTCGATTAATATGGATAATCAATTGATGTTCGGCATTTTGCTGATCATCGTCGGAATCGCGATCGGCTTGATTGCTGTTGCCGTGGTTCTCAATCGGCGAGAGGCTCGAATTGCTGCTGAATTGGGTCCTAATACCGACCAGGCGGATGATGAAGCGTCTTCCGAGTCCGAGGAGGAAGAACCAGCTCCCGAACTTGACGAGGTTGAGCCCACTCCTGAACCTGATGATGATGAGCCCCCGGAAGGCGAAGACGAGGATATCGAAGCCGAGGAGAAGGAGTCCCTCATGCCGAGAGAACGGCGGTTGGTTGCGGAAATCTACCGGGAAGACGTGACCGGAAAGTTAATTGTCCGGGTAGGCGATCATGAGTACTTAGATAGTAAGCAGATTGAGAATGAGGCTGAACGCAGGCGGCTGGCGTATGCTGCGTCAGATCTTTCAGATTGGTTCCAGGGGGAGTTCGAGTTTGGAGGACGATCCGCAGCTCCCGGTTCGGCGCCGCAATCCGCTTCCTCGAATCAAATGGTCGGAGGGATCAATAAAATCCTACAGGGCCTGCTCGCAAACACTCCTGAGCGAGGAGTTCGCCTCGTTTCTGACTCTGTGGGAGGGGTGAAGGTATTTATCGGTGTGAAGAGTTATGCGATCGATGATGTTCCGGATCGGAAGATCAAAGACCTCATTCGCCAAGCGGTCGCGGAATGGGAAGCGAGTCAATAAGCGAAAGACCTCATTCGCCAGGCCGTTGCGGAATGGGAAGCGAGTCAATAAGTGGTTGAGCTTCTTCAATCGCCACGGCCGCCAGACGGCCAGAGTCTTCGCTCAACTGAGCAACGGGTAGTCGGGAATCGTGGATAAAGAATAGCCAGGCTTCACGCTCGAGTGCCCACTCCTGCCAGTGCTGCTTTGTCCTGATTGTCTCCAAAGGCTCAACATCAAAGGCCGTAACCCAGCCCGTTCTAGCCATGTGCACTGAATACGTCGCCAGGTCCGAGACAAACATCCCGGTCCAGTCTCCGCTCTGTAGAACCACAGCTTGGTGCCCGCGCGTGTGACCCGGTGTCATCACGCATCGAACATGCTCCGTAATCTGCTCATCTCCATGTAGCAATCGCATCTTCCCCGCTGCTATCAGCGGATCAAAATTTTCTGCAAAGTAAGTCCCGCGAGTGCGCGCGTCCGGATGGCTCGCATCCGCCCATTCCATTCGCTGGACCACATATTGCGCATTTGGGAACGCAGGGCGGATTTCCCCCTCGACAAGAATTGTGTTTCCTCCACAGTGATCGGAGTGAAGATGAGTGTCGATCACTAAATCAATGTCGTCTGGGGAAAATCCAAGATTCTGCAGCCCGTCCGCTAGCCCTCCTGTGGGGCGTTCCAATCCCCAGTTTTGCGCGGCCTTCTCATCAAGCTTGTTGCCCAAACCATTGTCGATCAAGATGGTTTGGCCTTCCGACCGCACCAGCAGGCAGGTGAGACTCTGCGGGATTAGGCCGCGTTCGTCTGGCTCCACGATGCGACGATATAGTGCTCGCGGCACCAAGCCAAACGGCCCCCCTGGATCTACCCAGATGAGGCCGTCGCTAATTAGATGGATTTCTAGATCACCAATAACTATGTGGCGTACTCCTTCAAAATTCCAGGTAGCTAACTTTCTTTCATTCCCAACCCGAGCGATTCCTGCAAACTATCCTCAAGCTCCTTCTTATCTGACTTGGGGAGAAATGAATGCTGAGCCCCTGAAAGTATCAGGCCCTTAAGAGTTTGCTCTGAAAGGCCGAGCTCAGACACTGCAGTGAAGTACTCGTCGCTGAGCCGTATGTTAGATATCCCGGGGTCATCTGTGTTCAAGTTTACGGCCAGGCCAGCGTTGATCATATCCGGAAGCGGATGCTTCTCCATTCCTGCTATTACGCCTGAATGCAGATTGCTGGTCAAGCACACTTCAAATGCCGCTCTGCGGTCTCTTGCGATCGCAATCACATCCGGATCCTCCATCACGCGCACACCATGTCCGATTCGAGACGCACCCATCAAAGTGAGCGCTTGCTTCACGGAGTCCGGCCCCGACCACTCTCCAGCATGGACTGTAGTTTCCAAACCTGCCTCTCCACTGGACTTGAAGATTGATATGAATGGATCGGCTGGGAAATCAACTTCATTGCCCGCCAGATCCAATCCGAGGATGCCATCCCCCGCGTTGTCGGCCGCGATTTGCGCAACTGCTTCTGCCAATTTCACCGATTCGTGCCGGTTGACGCTGGCGATTAGCCCTACCCGTATCCCAAATTGGCGCGCGGCCTCGGCCGCGAATTCGATAACCCACGCCACGACCTCATCCAGAGGAAAGTCCTTGGCTTGAGATAGCGCGGCCGGTGTAAATCGGAGCTCCAGATACACAATATTGTCAATCGTAGCATCCTCGATGGCTTCATGGATAACACGCTGAATGATTTCTGGTGAACGATAAATTGGCCGAAGCAGTCGGAATTTGGATAGAAAATTTGGAAGGGTTCTTGGCTCTGCGCTTCCGATCTGAACCTGCTCTCGAAGCAGCGACTCCTCTTGAGGTAAATCGAGTCCTTCTTGCTGCGCGATCTCCATAAGAGTTCGGAGGCGAAGCGATCCTTCGAGATGCCGGTGGAGATCTACCTTCGGCAGATCGGATAGTAGTTCGTACTGCGAGGGTGAGGTAGCCAATGGCTCAACGACGCCTTCGGCGACGTCGCTTCCTACTTTTCTGAGGTTTATCAGTTGTTTTGGCAGGCGCGGAAAGCTTGCGACTCGGTTGAACTGCACGCATCGGTTGGGGAGCACCAACCTGCAGTCGAAACATTCTCGAAACAACTCCCGCTCGAATGCTCGCTAAAAGGCCACGAAACATATCTACCGCGCGGCTCTTATATTGGACTAAGGGGTCCCGCTGCCCATAGGCTTCTAGACCGATTGAAGTGCGCAAAGCTTCCATCTCGGTGAGATAGTCTACCCAGAGTTGGTCCCCCACGCCCAGCAGCAAACGTCTGTGCGCCTCGGCTACCAGCGCGGTCCCCAGTATTAGATGGACCTGCTCGCGAACGTCTTCCCGCAATGTACCTGCGGCTCTCGCCTCCTCGTAGGCCTCTTCGCCAAGTCCGGCTCGAAGCTCCTTCTGAAGATCATCGCTAAAGCTATCAATTGACGATCTTCGAAGCTCAGCTTCGCCGATCAATCGCTGAACTGCTGTCTTCGCACCTGCTAAATGCTCAAGGATTCGCTCGGCAAGGTTGGCTTGCTCCTCTGCCTCCAAAAGGCCAGCGACATAATATGCGTAGGAAAGTCGAGGCACGATCAGTTCACGAGCCTGGTGGCTGCGATTGTCAAAGACCTTCTGTTTCGAGTAGCTCATCTGTACGAGCGCTCGAATTTTCGCGGCTTCGCCCCCAGGCTCCGTCTGTGCGAGCACACCCTCAAGCTCACGGGTGATTTCGGATTGAAGACGCTCCACGCGCCGCTCTTCGACCCGATCCAGGGCCGCCAAGAGCTCGATTTCGGCTTGGTCCCAATCGATGGGGGTTTCGACCCTGCCCA
>JAZGCZ010000175.1:0-15319 GCA_036477195.1 Anaerolineales bacterium
TTGGCGGTTGCCGGTGTGGTTCTGAAGGCCGTCGGGAGGCTCCGATACCCCGTGCTCTCGACGTGCCTCTATCTGGGCATGGGGTGGCTGGTGCTGATCGCGGTTCGACCGTTGTGGCTGCGCGTCCCGCCGGCCGGTCTGCTGTGGCTGCTCGCGGGGGGGATCGCCTACACGGCAGGCGTGGCGTTCTTCGCGGCGCCGCGAGTGCGCTACAGCCACTTTGTCTGGCACCTGTTCGTTCTCGCGGGCACCGCCTGTCACTTCTTCGCCGTGCTCTGGTACGCGGCCTAACTGCCTGGTAGGCCGACGGACTTCCTTCCTTTCCAACCCCCTCCATTTTCCACTTGACAAGGGATAGATAACAGGGGTTATCCATGGGGTCCAAGCCAGGAGGACTCCATGAAGGCTCTGAGCCCGAAGCAACGAGAGGTGCTCGAAGTGATTCTCCGCTCGCTCCGGCAGCGGGGGATGCCCCCCATTCTGGAAGAGATCGCCGAGGCGATCGGGGTCACGAGCCGGTTCGGGGCCTTTCGCCACGTCCGGGCACTCGAGCAGAAAGGTTACATCCGCCGCCTGTCAGGTCCCCGGGGGATCCAGGTCCTCAAAGATCCGTCGGGAAACCCGCTCCCCCCTGAAGAGCAGGTAGGGTACCTCCCTGTATACGATCGGGTCACCGCCGGGACACCTGTGCTTGCCCGGGAAGAGGTGGTGGGGTACGTCCCGGTACCGACCTTCTGGCTGGGCGGCGGCGAGGGCTTTGCGGTCAGGGTCCTTACCGACAGCATGGCCCCCACCGTGGCTCCCGGCGATATCGCCGTCGTGCGCGAGCAGCAGGTGGCCACCCCCGGGGATATCGTCGTGGCCCTTTTTGAAGAAGAGGCGGTCCTGAAGCGCTTCGCGCGGAAGAGTGATGCGGTCCTCCTCACCTCGGATAACCCGGCCTACGCGCCGATGCGGTTTCCGCAGGGAGCCCTTCGAGAGCCTCAGGGTGAAACGTTCAGGATTCTCGGCAAAGTGGTCGGTTTACTTCGCCGATTCAATCATCAGATCTAGGCCCGCGCAGGCTCTACAGAAAGCCTTCCAGGGTAGGAGTCTCTACCATGCGTACCCGTCACCAGTCTCGGCTCAGCAGGGGTGTCCCCGGCGATGCAGTGGCGAGTGGAACATTCCGGGACCAGCGGTTGCCGGCGCTGATTGGGGCGCTGTTTCAGCCCCCACCGGCAGGTATTGTTGCACTCCTCCGGGGCTCTCGCATGGTCCTCTCGCTGGCGACCTTTGCCGCGGGGCTCTACGCCCTCAAGGGGAAACGGGTCCTTGTGGTTGATGCGGGCAACAGCACCGATCCCTATATCGTCTCTCGCCTGGCGCTGGCCGCACGGCGGGATCCCCAGCCGGTCTTGTCCCGAATCCATATCATCCGCACCTTTACCGTGCACCAGCTCGCTGGCTTGACCTTTCGCCGCCTCGAGCCCTTTATTCGCGAGCGCGCGCCGGGCCTGGTGATCCTTTCCGGGGCGACCTCTCTCTTTGCTGATGCCAATGTCCCTCTCAAAGAGGCAAACTTGCTGCTCCGGGAGATCGCGGCGGAGGTACAGCGGCAAGCCGAGCGAGGGTGCAAGGTCCTGGTGACTGCGGCGGATGCGCCTGTAGAATCCGGGCGCAAGCACCTTCACCTTCCCTGGCTTCACGTGGCGTCACGAAGCATCCGGGTCGACCCTTCGACAGACTCGGGGCAGGGCCTTGTGTTTCGGCACGAAAAGCCAGGCTCGTATCTTGTCGAGACCATGCCCGCTGATTCCCTCGCTCCATTTTTAAGGTGAGCTATGGGTCGAACCGCCCGCGGTGAGCTTTAGGGTGAGCCTGTCGAACCCCCTGTGAGGTGAATCATGGGTCGAACCGTCATGAGCATCGTTCAGGCCTTCCATCACGAGCGCGAGTCCTGGGGAAAGTTTCGTAGGGCGCTTGGGCGGAGTGACCGTGAGGCCTTCGACCGTCTCTTTCAACATGCCAGGCAGCACGCCGCCGAGGCATCGTATGCGGCTCGGCCCACCCCTTTTGAGGCGGTGGTGATGGCCGTCCTGTTGGAACAGGAAAAAGCCTTGCGAGAGATCCGGGACCGTCTCGACAAGCTCGAGGCAGGCCGCCTCGAGCGACTCGAGGCGGCCATAAGTCAGGAGCGGGATGAAGACCCAGGGCTGGCTTTTTGATCTGTACCCTGCCAAAGGCGGGATGGTTCTCTGGTGGATTACCGAGGCGGGGGAGCGGTTGCG
Source organism: Anaerolineales bacterium (assembly GCA_036477195.1). Taxonomy (GTDB): domain Bacteria; phylum Chloroflexota; class Anaerolineae; order Anaerolineales; family E44-bin32; genus JADFRG01. The sequence continues at coordinate 2,271 of JAZGCZ010000175.1, forward strand.
CCTGGAGGACCCCTTTGCTCCTGCCTTCTACGCCGAGGGAAAACCGCGGGATCTTCGCCCGCTCATCAGAGAGCTCGAGGGCAAACCCTCGATCGCGGGGCTCGAGTTTATCAAGCGGTGGGATCTCGTCAGCCAAGACAAGGTCGAGGTCCTGAAGATTGCCCTGGCCGATCTGAACCAATACCCCGTGCTCCCCGATCGCCTCTTTCTGGAGCACCCGCGGGTCCACTTCTGGAACTGTGGGATCCACCTGACCCAACTCTATCTCTATGAAAAGCAGCTTTTCCCTCTGGCCTTTTGCCGGATCGAACATGATGGGGGAGTGCTGCGCGGAGTAGAGTGCCTCGACGATCCCTGGGCGCTGGAGTATGCCCTTCCTCCGCTTCGGGTCATGGAGATGCGGGGTGTGGGGCCTGTCGGCCGCTTTTCGAAGCGCCTCACGGCGCTCGAGGTCACGGTCGAGGGAGAGACCTATGATCTTTCCCATGGGGGAGAGGCCGAGCTGCTCCAGACCTTCAAGGACCTGCTCGAGCGGGTCGATCCCGACCTCATCCTTACCGTAGAGGGCGACGCCCTTCTCTTTCCTCTTCTGCTCAAGCTGGCGAAGAGACATCAGGTGGACCTTCCTCTCGATCGCGAACCGGTCGCCCGCAAGTTGCCAAGAGAAGGGCGCAGCTACTTTAGCTATGGTCGGGTGATCTACATGACGCCGCCTTTTCCCCTGCACGGCCGCTGGCATATCGATCTGCACAACTCCTTTATCTACAATGAGGCAGAACTCCCCGGCCTGCTCGAGGTCTGTCGGGTCGCCAAGGTCCCCGTGCAGCGGCAGGTCCGCCTCTCTACCGGTGTTGCCATCACTTCGATGCAGATGGATGAGGCCACTCGGCTAGGGGCGCTGATCCCGTGGAAGAAGGCGGAGGTGGAAGAGGCCAAGACATTGGCAGAGCTCATTACGGTGGACAAGGGAGGGATGGTGTATCTGCCTCCGATGGGGCTACACGAAAATGTGGCGGAGATCGACTTTGCCAGCATGTATCCCTCCCTCATGGTGGCCTACAACATCTCTCCAGAAACGGTGAACTGCGGCTGCTGTCCTAAAGGGGCGGTGCCGGAAGCGGGGTACAGCCTCTGCCAACGGCGAGAGGGCCTCGTCCCCCGGGTCCTCCGTCCGTTGCTCGAGAAGCGGCTTCGGTACAAAAACCTTAAAAAGGCGAGTCAGGGTGCGGTGCGGCGGCGCTACGATCTCTTACAGTCCGCGCTGCGCTGGTGCTTGCTGGTGAGCTTTGGCTATCTAGGGTACAAGAATGCCCGGTGGGGACAGATCATGGCCCACGAGTCGGTGACGAGTTTCGGGCGCGAGATGCTGCTGAGAGCCCGGATCATTGCGGAGGCCTGTGGCTTTCAGGTGATCCATGCCATCGTGGACTCGATCTACCTCCAGAAGCCGGGCCTCACCGAGCAGGATCTCGAGGCCCTGTGTCGCGAGATCGAGGAGGCGACAAAGATCCCCATCGCCCTCGAGGGGATCTACCGCTGGATCGTCTTTTGCCCGTCTCGGGAGTCGCCCGAGATTACGGTGCCGAACCGCTTTTACGGTGTCTTTCAAAATGGAGAACAAAAAGTCCGCGGTCTGGAACTCAGGCGGCGCGACACCGCCCCCCGGATCGCCAGGGCCCAGCAAGAGATGCTCGACTGCCTGGCCCAGGCTGGAAATGGTACCGAATTTTTAGCTCGGGTCCCCGAGGTCCTCCAGATACTTCGGCATCATGTAGAGGAGATCCGTGAGGGGCGGGTCCCGTTCGAGGAACTGATCATCACTCGGACGCTGTCAAAGGACCCGATGCAATATGTCCGAGAGGACGCCGGGGCCATTGCCGCCAAAACGCTGGCCGGGGCCGGGGTGAAACTGCACCCGGGAGAGCAGATCGGCTACATCATCCTCGACCTGAAGGCCAAGTTCAAAGGGGATCGGGCCAGGCCCGCCCTGCTGCTGACAGGGACCGAGAGCTATGATACAGAAAAATATGTCGAGTTACTCCTGCGGGCGGCCGAGACCCTGCTCGCCCCCGTCGGCTACTCCGCCGACCGGATCCGGTCCTTGCTCGGTCACTCCTGAACATTTCTACACAGGCCCGGTTTACCGGCCTCCCAATCCTCATGATTTACTCGCTCACGGCTCCTATACCCCTCCGAACGCGCGCCTCCTACCCACCCGCCATGTCTCGGAGTAAGTTTCCCGTAACAGCCGTATCTTGTGGTATCTTTTGCCTTGACACGAAGCGCCTGGTCTCGTTAGATTGCTCCCACCCAAAAGGGAGTTCTTATCACTTTCACTGGCACCGCATCGCCAGGTTTGCACTGCCATGGTAAGGTGGGGCCCGCAGTCCGCTCCGCGCGACTGCAATCGTGAAGCTCTGCAGTCCGGGAAGTCAAACATGCCTCAATCGGGATGGAGTCAAGAAGAGACCACGACGACGCTTCGACGCTTCCCGGTTGTCCCAAGAAAGTACCCTTTCCAAATCGCACTTTCCTATGTCTTGGCTGTCTATTTCAATCAATCCGATGCGTCATCGCTCTATGAACTCCTCCGTTTATACAGCACCTATTCACCGGACCTACTGGACCGGATTGAATTTGTAATTGTCGATGACGGTTCTACTGTTCCAATCGCGATCCGGGAGGATCTCAACCTAAATCTCGTCCTGTTGAGAATTGGTATCGACATTCCGTGGAACGAGCCAGGCGCGAGGAACCTTGGCGTCCTCCAGGCGAATGCAGACAAAATCCTTTTAACGGACCTGGATTACGAGGTTCCAGAGCATACGCTCCGGAAGACTCTTTCGCTACGCCCGTTAGGGAGGAGGATTTATAAAATCAGGTTGATGACCTTGGATGGGAAGATCAGTCGACCACATCCGAACACGTACGTCCTTTCTCGCGGTCATTTTCTTAAGCTGTTCGGTCTCGATGAAGAGTTCTCGGGCTCCTATGGATTCCACGACTCCATGTTCTTTCGTTGGCAGCGGAATTGCGGAACCCGTTTTCTCAAACTCCGCAAGAAATACTTCAAGAGAGATAGACGTATCGACCTGTCTCACTCCTACCACGACCTCACACGCGACCTGGAGCACAATCGGGAGGTGGACCGGAGAAAGAGAGCAGAATTGGCGAGCTATGGTCCGGGTGGCGGCCACAGCCGGAAAATGCTGCGTTTTCCCTGGCACGTGGTGTTGGAACGGGAACGCGTACCATCCGGATTACCCAGGAGACGGCCATATTGGGCCCGTTTATGGTTTCTGCGATGGCTGTTCGCGTTCTCCATCTAGGGCGCCGAGGCTGCGGGAGAGCAGGGCGCGATGCCGTTGTGGGCAAGCTCAGGGCAGGATCCGTCCGCTGTCTATTGGACGTTGCTCCCCCCCTTTGCAAAGCGGGAATCCACTGTGTCAAACGCAGCCCACCTAGTGCCCAGTCCTCAGATCAGATGCGGTCTTCACGATATTGAAACATCTTGGACTCTGGCTGGTCACACGAAAACCCCAGCCAAGGGCCAATGCGCCCCCCAGAGAAATTCACATCGAGTACTCCGATGCACAGATCCCACCCGCTGACGAATACCTTTACCGCGATCCTGAATACTCTATGGATGTGTGCGTATCCTGATTTCAAACCGGAGAGCAGGGTGAGGCCTCTTGTCTACCCAGATTTGGGGCTACCGACACAAGCTCGTCCGCTGCCACACCCCTCAGCCCGTCTCCACTCACGGCTCCTATACCCCTCCGAAGGGCCGCCGCCTACTTACTCCCCCTACCTTGGGGTACCTTTCCCGTAACCGCCGAATTTTGTGGCATCTTTTCTCTTGACACACAAGCGCCTGTCTCGTTAGCCTTTCCTCACCCAAAAGGGAGTTTCACTGTCTATGCAAAGAATAAAAGATCTATTTGACCAGCAAGCGAGAACGTATTCGTTTGAACTCTTTCCGCCGAAAACGGACAAAGGGTTTGAGAATCTACTCAAGACCATCGCCCAGCTGTCTGAACTGAAACCCGATTACATCTCTTGTACCTATGGTGCCGGTGGAGGGAATCGGGAAAAAACCTTTGACGTTGTCCAACATATCGAAGAACAGCATGACATCATTGGCATGGCGCATCTCACCTGTGTGTTAAACACCAAGGATGATATCGCGGCAATCGTGGAAGACATTAAATCGCGGGGAATACAAAATATTTTAGCCCTGCGTGGTGATCCACCCCAGGATCAACCTGACTGGCAACCCACGGATGACAATTTCAAGTACAGCAGTGAACTCGCTGCGTTCATCCGTGAGAAGTACGGTGAGTATTTCGGCATTGCGGTGGCGGGATTTCCCGAGGGGCATATGTTGTGTCCCGATAGAGAACAGGATGCAGAATTTCTCAAAGTGAAAATTGACGCTGGAGCTGATTTTGTCATCACGCAGTTATATTTTGATAACAAGGATTATTTTGAGTACATCGAGAGGCTACGCAGAATTGGCGTGAACGTGCGGGTGATTCCGGGCATTCTGCCTATTACAAATTATGAACATTTACAACGATTCTGTGCGATGTGCGGTGCCACCGTTACGGATGAAGTGAAAAGAATTTTTGAGCCGTTACAAAATGATCCGGACGCTACGTCAAAGGCGGGTATTGAGTTTGCCATCCGCCAATGCCAAGAACTCTTAGATGGCGGCGCGCCTGGGATTCATTTCTATTGCCTCAACAAATTGCATCCCACCGCTGACATTCTAAAAGCGGTTCGATAACCCGATCATTCCGCCGATCAATGGGAGCTTGAGCCCGCCAGTCCTGCCTCGACAAGTCCTCCAGAGTGAAGGCCCACTCAAGTCCCCAGAGGTGAACGCGGCGAATCGGCGCAATTGGGACCCACGTAGGAGGAAAGCGTGGCCATCAGCATCGAGGGATCCGTCGGTCGTGGCGGCGAGAATCGAAAAAGCGACACCCGAAAGATCCAGGGGCTGCTCAACGAGGTGTTTCCCGCGACACCGCTGGAGGTGCACGGCCTGTGCGGCCCGGAGACCATCCGGCGCATCGAGCGCTTCCAGCGCCGCTTCATGCAGAGCCCGGATGGGCGCATCGATCCCGGCGGCCGGACGCTGCGGCGTCTGGAGGGGGCGGCGCCCGGCGTGCAGCCGGACTGGAGCGGTATCAGCTCCCGCTGGTCAAAGGAGAAGAAGCTCTCAAGCCTCGATCGTCGTATGCGGCCCAAGGTCGAGCGTATCCTCGAGGCGTTGGCGGAAGAGGGCTTCAGGCCGAAAGTCTTCTTCGCCTGGCGCTCAGTGGCGGTCCAGCAGAAGATCTTCGAGCGGGGTGATTCCAAGGTGCGCTTCAGTTTCCATAACGCCCAGAAGAAGGACGGCACCCCGAATGCGTACGCGGCGGACATCATCGATCGGCGCTGGGCCTGGAGCAATGCAGCGGAGAAGAACGGCTTCTGGCAGGCGCTCGGCAAGGCCGCGAAGCAAGAGGGGCTCTACTGGGGCGGCGACTGGAGGAGCTTCAAGGACTGGGCCCACGTGCAGTACTACCCCAACAACCGGCTCGCCGAGGTGAAGCGGCAGAGCGGGCTTGCCTGAGGGCAGGTGGTAATTGCAGGGCAAGAGAGACATGTCGCCGAACCCTAACCGAAGGGGGGTCCAATGAGTCGTCTTCATGAAATGCTCATTCGACACGAAGGGTTACGCCTCAAGCCCTACCATGACACGGTGGGGAAGCTCACGATTGGCGTTGGCCGGAACCTAGACGATGTGGGAATAACGCGCGAAGAGGCGTTCATGCTGCTCGATAACGATATCGCCAAGGTCAGGCGTGAGGTCAACCGAGCGTTTCGGTGGTTTGCTCAACTCAACCCCGTGCGGAAAAATGTCGTGCTGAACATGGTATTCAACATCGGTCTCCCGCGATTTCGCCAATTTAAGAAAACCATCGCCGCCATAAAGGCGAAAGACTGGGAGGAGGCCGCGAGCCAGATGCTAGACAGTCGATGGGCAAGACAGGTGGGTAGGCGCGCGCGAGAGCTGGCGGCGATGATGAAACATGGAAGATACAATGTATAGGAAGGGGTGTCAGACCGACCCGAGTCTCGACGCGGGGGGGACAAAATATGCTGATGAGGCCTCGAACGTTTAGGGTATTATACGATAGTGTCCATCCCTCGTTAGACCGCATCTCACAGGGGGGGAACCATGAATCTGCGGAATCTCGGCGCGGGCCTGAATTTTCGAGGAAAGGTCAAGGGGCAAATTCAGACGTACCATGTGTTCGAGGGGGACAAATTCTTCTTCATCTGCTCCTTTTCCCGCCGGAAGCGCAAGGCAGGCAACTTCAACATCGTGGATGGCGAGGCGGTCCGTTATGTCCATCGGCTTGTGGGGGGGAAGCAAGGAATTACCTCACAGGATGTGCATAGGCGTTCACGGAATCCCCGACTTATCGGCTCAGCACTCGAGGCGCTCAACGTCCTCTATGTTCTCGTGGCGACTGACCACGCAAAAATCGACCGGCGGCGCCAGGACAAGCAACTGTTCTTCAATATCAAAAAGCGATGAGAAAAGGGACAAGCTGCTTTTTCCTCGCGAGTGAGGATCGCGTATGTCTTCCGAAATGGTAAAAGACGGGCATTTGGGCGGGTACATTCGTGGCGGTGACCCGGGAACCAGGTGTCCGAATCTGTGGTCGTGGATTATCGAGGAATTCAGCGTTCGGTCGGTGCTCGACATTGGTTGTGGCGAAGGCCAATCGACCCGATTTTTCCATGAACGGGGCTGTGACGTTGTTGGAATCGACGGATCTCAAAAAGCCATCGACAACAGCGTCATCCCGGCATGTGTTGTTAAGCACGATTTCTGCGACGGTCCGTACGTGCCGGACCGGAAATCCGATTTGATTTGGGCGTGCGAGTTTCTGGAGCACGTTGAAGAACGCTACGTACCGAACATCCTCGAGACGTTTGCGACGTCAACCAACCTTGTGCTGGTGACACATGCTTTTCCGGGCCAGGACCGGGGCCACCATCATGTAAACTGTCAGCCTTCTGCATACTGGATCCGAAAGATCGAATCGATCGGATTCGCATGTAATACTCAACTCACACTAGCGGGTCGCACCAAGACGTTGCAGGATTATCCAAGCATCAACCACTTTGCCCGCAGTGGGCTGATCTTCGTCCGCTCCAAGCAAGCCAGCCAGCACCCAGTGGCTGCCGCGTCGCCTTGGAAGCCACGCTGGAAGGCGGCGCGGATCAACTGGGGTTTTAAAATATCAAGCGCTTATCGTACGCACCGTCGGCGTCGACGGGCTCAAAAGCGCCAGTTGCGTCGGAAACAGATGGCTCAACATCATGTCACTTAGAGTCGCAAGGTTGCACGTCAAAACATGCGCGAGCACCCCTTAGATGCGGATGGATAGGATTGTGATCAGCGCCACAAGTATCAAAAACGGTTTATTGCGGTGTTGTCAGCAGTTTAATACCCGCTGGTATACGCATATTCGCTTATGGGCGTTTGTTTTAAGTGTATTGATGTCACTTCTGCGGTTCAGTTACCGCCAGCCGATTAATCCTGACGGTATTCTATATTTGAAAACCGCGCATGTATTTTTGCAGCATGGCCTAGATGCGGCGATGCGAGTCTATAATTGGCCATTCTATTCAATTCTAATCGGAGTGACAAGCAAGGCTCTGAATGTATCACTACTGACTTCGGCTTATCTATTGAACACCATTTTGGATGCTTGGACAGTGGTCTTGTTCATAACTGTGGTAAGCCACTTGTATCGTCATGTCGCCAAGCCAGCTGATTCGTGGGCGTTCGGCGAGAGCAGCTCGCCGGTAATGGTTCAGATCCCGACAAGCATATTACTCGAACTATTGGCTGCCTTTCTGGTTTTATCCTTCCCGTTCTTTGCACATAATCGTGAGGTGGTGATACGCGATCATGGATATTATGTGTTTACGCTATTGGGGTTGTTAGCGTTTATGAAATACAGCGTGACTATGAGTTGGGCCAGTGCTCTTTCGTGGGGCATCAGCATTGTGTTGGCGACACTTTTTAGAATTGAAGGGGCCGCCTTAGCATTTTTTGTGCCATTGGTGCTGCTGTTCAGGGGGGGAACAAGGTGGGTAAAGCGGGTGTGGTTGATAACGAAAGCGCACAGCGTGTTGATGGTTGTAGGCGCTATTCTATTTGCCGTCAAGTTCCATCGTGCTGGCACAAATATTGGTCGTTTTCAAGAAATTGAAAATCAAGTTTTGTATGGTACTCAGCAAATCATTGATAAAGTCGAACAAACAGCCGGTGCGGTTTGGCCTTTGCTATCGCCATATGGATCATTAGAGCAAGCCAAACAGATGATAGTGATTGGATTGTTGGGCTTTTTTCTCATTAGTGTTATTACGTTAGTCAACCCGGTGTTTGCGTATTTGAGCCTGGAAACACTGGTAAAGAAGGAAATGCCGTGGATGTGGGCAGAGAAAGCCACCTGGTTCAGCTTTGTCACTATTAGTGTCGTGACATGGGTGGTATTTCTTGGGCAATATATGTTTCTCACGCGGCGGTCTGTAGCATTACTGTGTTTCTTGCTGTTGATGCTGGTACCGTGGAAAATCGTCATCGCGTACCGGGAATGGGGTATGAGAAAATCAACTAGAGAGCAGAGTCGTAAGTGGCGTGGTTGGCTATTCCCTTTGGCAATGCTCACGATGGTTGTGTGGATGATTGACAGCGTTGCCTTTACTGGTCCGTCGCAAACGTTTCAGATCGATGCAGCCGTGTGGCTCAAAAGGCATTCAAGGGAGAATGCGATCGTCTGTGTTAATCGGCCAAACATTCTATTTTATGCAGAGAGAGGAGGGTTTGATGATGCGCCTCCTGGGGATTCACTAACGCAATTGCTGAAAAGCAACCATTTCGACAAATGCGATTATGCTGCCATCGTCGTCACGCGACATTATGAGGGTGGTGAAAAACTATTAAGCGATCATTTTGAGCGGACACCTGTTAAAAGATTTGAGAACAACCGAAATGATAAAGTATTTATTTTTAGCCTCGAGAAAGTACAGTAAGGCGAGGGAGAAATGGTAACAGGCAGGAAGAGGCTGGTGTTTGTTATCCCCACCTTAGGGGGGGGTGGTGCAGAGAAGGCAGTATTGACGTTGGCAGGACACTTAGGGAGATTGGGTCATGATATACATATTGTATTACTGGCCGATCGAATTGAGTATACGTTAGAGGAAGAATATTCTGTGCATATAGTGACGGAAAGTGGGAAAATAACACACCAGAAAATGGTCGATTGCTGGTTGCTCGGAGCTAAATTGCGACGAGTGGTAGGGAAAATCAACCGGGAATGTGGAGCGATAGATGCTGTCTTCTCGAATTTATGTGATGCGGACCGAATAGTCTCGATCGCTGGGCTGGCCAGGTGTATTTATGTGATACATAATACATTGTCAGTGGAGCTCGGGACGATGAATTGGAGGATGGGAAAAATAAAGCGACGTGATAAACGGTATTGGCGTATTTATAATGGTAAACGTTTGATTGCGGTATCGGAGGGAGTGGCGAAGGATCTTGTAAGACAAGATTATAGTTGTGTTGAGGACGTCATGACTATTTATAATGGGTTTGATGTTGCGTTTATTCGGAGGATGGCCGATCAACCATGCGAACATACGCCGAAGGAAAGGTATATTATATACGTGGGGAGAGTGTCTACGCAAAAGCGGATAGATGTGCTGTTGAGTGCATTTGCAATGTTGAGCACGCCATGTAAATTGGTGATGTTGACGAAGCCGACGGAGAAATTGTATGAATTGATGCGTGGATACGCTGTGGAAGATAAAGTGATTTTGCCTGGATTTCAAAATAATCCGTATTGCTGGATGAAGCAAGCGCGATTACTTGTGTTATCGTCGGATTATGAAGGCAATCCCAGTGTGGTTGTTGAGGCATTGATTTGTGGGACACCCGTGGTGAGTACAGACTGTCCCTCGGGGCCAAATGAGATCCTGACTGGCGAGTTGGCGAGGTGGTTGGTACCACCAGGTAATAGTGACTTGTTGGCGAGGAAGATTGATGAGGCGCTACAGAGTGAGATTGACCTTGGGTCTTTTGATGCGGGGCGTTTCGATGTTGAGGCGGTAGCACAAGAATATCTTAAGACGATTGACTACTACTTTGGGAATCAGGAAACATGACGCGATGTCGTCGCGCGTGCTCGCTACGCCCCATGGGTTGGGGTATTGTTGGCGAAGCCGTTGTATCTCGGGTTTTGTTTCCGCTTGATCGTAAAGGCGTGTCGCGGTAACTTTTCTTATGAAGAGGGAGTTCTTTTTAGCAGCTATTGCGTGTGATGTGGTTGCGTGTGTCACGGTCGCACCTGCGTAGACTGAACAAGAACTGATCGCAGAGCGGAATGATACGCTGGACGGTAGGATGGATGGGTGGTGGAGTTGCGGGATGTTTCGTCCGAAGGTGAAGGCGCAGACAGGGGTGTGTTGTAGGTTTCCTGGTGTCGACATATCGCGCAGCCTTAAAGAGGGTGGACGAAACACCAGCCAGAGGTATGAGGCGTCCGCCTGTGCCTCCGCAGGGTAGCTGGGATGATGTTTGTTTTGATCCAGTGAGGGTTCGCCGCCGAACATGAGAGAGTCGATCGCCTTATCTGTCGTCGTCCCATGTTATAACGAGGAGCAGGTGCTGCCAGATCTCGTGCGGCGCCTGGCGGAGGTGTGCTCTGGCGTCGGTGAGGTGTACGAGATCGTCCTGGTCAACGATGGCTCGTCGGATCAGACGTGGCAGGTTATGAACGGACTCGCTCAGGCCCAGAGCAATCTGGTGCTGGTTAACTTATCGCGTAACCACGGGCACCAGTTGGCGCTGTCGGCGGGGCTGTGCGTGGCCATCGGTGAGCGTGTGCTGACGATCGACGCGGATCTGCAGGACCCGCCCGAGCTGCTGCCGGAAATGATGGCCGTGATGGATCGCGGGGCCGACGTGGTATATGCCCAACGCCGCCGGCGCCCTGGCGACGGCATGCTCAAGCGCATCGCTTCCACAATGTTCTACCGTGGCCTGCGCATAATGACGGATATTGATGTGCCGCAAGACACGGGCGACTTTCGCCTGATGAACCGGCGCGTCGTCGACGTACTCAATGCCATGCCCGAGCGGCGGCGCTTCCTGCGCGGCATGACCTCGTGGATCGGCTTCAGGCAGGAACCGGTCTTCTACGACCGCGACGCACGGGCGGCGGGCAAGAGCAAGTACCCATTCTTCAAACTGTTGCGGCTGGCACTCGACGGCGTGACCAGCCTGTCCTTCAAACCGCTTGCCCTGGCGATGTACCTTGGCCTAGCTGGCGTGGCGATGGGGCTCGTATTGTTCGGCTATGTCGTTGTGTCACTCATCATTCGCAGCGGCGAGACGCCGACCGGTTGGGCCAGCCTCATGGCCGCTCTTATCATGTTCGCAAGCCTCCAGTTGATCGTGCTCGGTATCATCGGTGAGTACCTCAGCCAGATCCACGAGCAGACCAAGGGTCGGCCGATCTTCGTCATCGACCAGGTTGTGCGCGGGCGCGAAGTTACTGCGGACAGGGGGTCACCTTCGCGCCGGACGCAGCCGAGGGATCACGCGCATGAATCTCCCTATCCTACGGCCCATGATTGATCCTGTCGGGCCAAGCGCCGACAACCAGGCCCGCACGCCCTGGTGGTCTCAGCGCACTTTCCTGATCGTTGCGGTTTCGATTCTTACGGTTGTGGGCGTGGTGTCCGCTGTGGTCAGTGTGGGGCTCCGTCACAACGATTACCTCTGGCACTATAACCTCGGCAGGGGAGCGTTAGTCGGCGGCCTGTATACAACGGTTGACGGAGTGCAGCTCGGTTATCACTACCCCGTCGGTCGGATGTTAATCGACGCGATCGTGGCGGTCCTGCCCTATCGCGTTTCACGAGCCGTGGTGTGGGCGCTGGCGGTGGCATTGCTGGCGTGGTCGCTGTGGGCATGGCATGGCATAGCGGAAAAACGCCTGCCAGTCGGGCGGCAGGCCGGGGTTTCGGGCGGCTTGATCGCGGTGCTGTTGATGCTGCCCATGGTGTATCGCGATCTCGATGACTGCGGGCTGCAAGTCTTGCTGCTGGCGATGCTCACCGCGGCGGGTTATGCGCTGGCGCGCGGCAGGAGCCTGCAGTGTGGCATATGGCTTGCCCTGGCGGCGACGTACAAGACCACGCCCGTGCTGTTCCTGCCCTACCTCCTTTTCAAGCGTCGATGGAAGGAAACGGTGTGGGCGGCGCTGTTCATCGCCGTGTTCAACGTTGGCCTGCCCACGCTGATCTACGGGTGGTCGGCGACTGCCGTAGCCAACGGCCGCTTCCTGGGGCGGATTGACGAGGCGATCAAGCTGCGCGACCCCTCATTAAACCCCATCGAGCCGCCCAAACATCAGAACTATAGCCTAAAGGTTGCGATGGCCCGGTATCTCATGACATTTCCCCCAGAGCACCCGTTGTTCATAGCCGCGGAGGGGCAGAAGGATGGGAACCAGCAGTTGCTTGTGCCGGTCAATGATCTGCGTGCGGCGCCCGGGTTTGTGCAGTTCCTCAATCTGACGCCCGAGCGGGCCAATACGGTTGTCACCGTATTGCTGGTCATCTTTGGGGGGGCGCTTGCCTGGCAGTTCCGGCGGCGGCTTGGTGACGAGCAGTCGGAGGCCGACCTCGCACCGGAGTGGGCCGTAGTAACGGCACTGTGCGCCATCCTTTCACTGTTGTCCTGGACCCATCACCTTGTTCTGCTGCTGCCGTGCCTTTTCCTCGTCTGTCGCGCGGGCTTGCGCTTCGGCAATCCGTGGTATCGCAATGCGCTTATGTGGTTAGCGATCTTGCTACTCTGGTTGCCGGCGCGCGAACTGCTCGGATATCAATGGACGCTGGTGATCAAGTCGTACAAGGGGGCGACGCTCTCAACGCTGATCCTCATCGCCTTGACCCAGACACTGCCT
>JAZGCZ010000176.1:0-3051 GCA_036477195.1 Anaerolineales bacterium
ACTTATCGGATCGTCGAGCGCTCCGTGCATGGGCTGCTAGAGGCGCTTGAGTCCGGCGGCATTTGAATCTCCCGCCCCCTGTCGTATCCTGGCTGAAACTCGGCGCAAATTGAACCTCCCACCCTCCGTCGTATCCTGGCTGGAATCCGAGGGCTATGGCTCGGTTGAAGAGAGTCACCCGGTTGCTGGCGGGTGTATCAACAACGGCGCACGCCTTATTACAGGCTCCGGTCACACGTTTTTCCTAAAACAAAACGCCTCTGCACCCGAGTCAATGTTCTCTCGGGAAATGGACGCCCTGCGGATGCTTGCGGTACCCAATGGGCCCCGGGTTCCGATCCCCTATCTGGACGGTGCTGAGTTTTTGCTGCTGGAGGATCTTAACCCCGCTACGCCGCGCGGCGGCTATTGGGAGAGTTTCGGACGGCAGCTGGCCGAGCTGCACAACCATATCGGACAGAATTTCGGCTTCGAGGACGACAACTTCATAGGAAGCACTCCGCAGCCGAATCCCTGGACAGCCGATGGACATGAGTTCTTTGCCGAGCACCGCCTCGGTTACCAGGCTGAGCTGGCTCTTCAACAAGGCTTGATCAATAGGAAGGACTTTCGCGCCGTACTTGCACTGGCCACCAAACTTCCGCACCTGGTACCGGAGCAACCCGCATCTCTAATCCATGGCGATCTGTGGTCTGGCAACGCTGTCGTAGGTCCCAGTGGGGAGCCCGCCATTATTGATCCAGCCGCGTACTACGGCTGGGCTGAGGCAGAATTGGGGATGACGAATCTCTTTGGAGGCTTTCCAGAGGCATTTTACAATGCGTATGAGGAGGCCGGTGATCTGGGGGATGGCTGGCGCGGGCGACTACCGATCTACAACCTGTATCATCTTCTCAACCACGTAAATCTGTTCGGAGCGGGCTACCTGGGACAGGTACGAAGCATCCTTCAGCAGTTCAGCTAAGCGCGAGAACCCGATCCGGATCCAGTATGTACTCCCACCAGTTGTTCAAGACGCCCTTCGTATCACCCTCTACATGCGGCAGGTGCCGATACCACCAGGCATGATGTAAGCGAATATCCCCGCCACCCCATTCATCAGAGTTCACGGTCCTGCGCTCTCCGCTTAGATGCGGAAAGTCGTACCAATCGTCACACGCGCTCACAACGGGTCGACGACTACCCCAGTCGTAATCGCGTTGGCTGTTCGGAGCGAAGTGCATGTTTCCAACCTCTGATGCGCCCGGATGCTGGCGATCGTAGCGAGTGAACCTTTCCCACAAATTGTCGTCTGCTGCCCGGCCCTCATAGACCTTAGATAGGATGGATTCGGCACGGTGGCCAAACGACTCCATCATTTCTCCCACACCTCGCTCATAGTTGAAACCCATGAGCACAAAGCGACGCTGGGTCCGCTCCGTTTTCAGCAATGGCGGGGAATTGCACCAGAACGCGCCGGGGCCGCCCATTGTCGACTCGTAGTAGCCTGCGTATGGAAAAGCCATCAACCAGGCTTCGTCGATTTCTCCACTGGTGACCTTCTCAATAATGTTGAATTGGCTCAGCAAGGCGCTGTAGTCCGCCAAATCGAGCGCGTGGAATCCGCTCCTTCGGCGCCAGATTTGAGCGAATTGATCTGCCTCATATCGGAAACCGTCGGCCTTGATCGGAAATTCGTCGATCACGATTCTTTCCACCACCTCAAATTGCGCGATCCCGTAGCTTGCCTCCCGCATGTCCGTAACGAAATCCTCAACAAGCTGGTCCGGATCGTTCCACCCAAAGAGATCCGACAGAGAAATCCCGCCTTCGGAAGACACAGTTGGAGCATGAATGATCAAAGAGATTTTGCGGTGGATAGGTACCGCGCTCAGCCCCACAGTCGGGGGCGGTACTGGAGCGCCTCGGCAACTTGCGCGGTAGCGATTTCTGATTCGCCTGCTAGGTCGGCAATAGTGCGTGATAGTTTCAGCACGCGATGGAAGGCCCGCGCGGTGAGCTGAAGCTGGGTCATCGCCTGGCGGACCAGTGCGCGGCTCGGATCGTCGAGTACGCAGAACCTGCGTACCTCACCCGGTCCCATATCGGCGTTTGATATCAGCTCGGTGCCTTCGAAACGTTGCCGCTGGAGAGACCGTGCCCTCTCTACTCGTTCTCGGACAGCTTCCGCTGGTTCGCCAACACGATCATCCGCCAGCTTTTCAAATTCCACCCTCGGGACCTCGATGTGAATGTCGACCCGATCGAGAAGCGGTCCGGATATCCGTTTCTGGTAGCGAGTCACCGTCGCCGGATTACACGTGCATTCCTTGATCGGATCTCCAAAATACCCACAGGGGCAGGGATTCATCGCCCCGACGAGCATGAAATTTGCCGGGAAGGAATACGAGCCGCGCGCCCGACTGATGGTGACCTCCCGGTCCTCCATCGGCTGTCGTAATACTTCGAGAGTCCGCATTCCGAATTCGGGAAGCTCATCCAGAAACAGGACCCCTCGATGGGCAAGCGAGATCTCACCGGGTCGCGGCCAATTTCCACCACCGACCAGGCCGGCATTAGAGATCGTATGATGGGGTGAGCGAAAGGGCCGCGTACGAATCATCGGAACATCTGATGGGAGCAAGTCCGAAACTGAGTAGATGCGTGAAACGTCCAGCGCTTCGTCGGTCGACATGGCAGGCAATATCCCCGGCAGCGCACGAGCCAGCAGCGTCTTGCCGGCTCCAGGCGGCCCGACCATCAGCACGTTATGGCCTCCGGCGGCCGCCACCTCGAGCGCCCGCTTGGCGTGCTCCTGGCCCTTGATCTCCTGCAGTCGGCCATCGCTGGGTGGGCTCGATGTCTCCACCTTGCTTCTGGGGTAGGGATCGATCGGCGTCACGCCGGAAAGGTGGTTCACAAGCTGTGTCAGCGAGTCGACGGGAATGACTTCGATCTCAGGAATCAGGCTCGCCTCGGCAGCATCCATAGCCGGAACAAACATCCGGGGGAAGTCCCGCTTGCGAGCCAGCGCCGCCATGGGGAGCATCCCGCGCACATGGCGCAAAGAGC
>JAZGCZ010000177.1:0-4141 GCA_036477195.1 Anaerolineales bacterium
TTACGGCCAGATCGTTGGCGTTGACCTGCACGACGTACCAGCCGATGAGGTCTGTTGCAAAGGTAATCGGGTCCGTCTTGGTGACCAGGTACCTGTCTCCAAAGTCGATGAGGGCCGCGTCTTCCCCTGCCCTTGGCCCGAGGAAGACGCGCGGGTCCTTGATTTCGATTTTGCCCAGTAGCCTGGTCAGGAGCTCGAGGGGCAGCTTGCCTGCTTGCATTTTTCGTGAAACGGCCTGCAATTGATTTTCCCTGGATGCTATCATAGGCCGGTGCGACACCGCTTGTCTTGCCCCGTGGGAGAGAGGCATAGTGTTCTCGTCACGAGCTAAAACTTACTTCTGGAAAGACTATCGGGCCTCTTTTACTTACTTGATAAGACTTACTTGAAAAAATGATCACGACCGTATTCTTCGACCTGTACAACACCCTGGCGGGATTTCAGCCGTCGCGATACGAGATTCAGTCCCAGGCGCTGGGCGACTTTGGCATCCAGGTGACGCCGAAGGGAATTCTGCGCGGCTACGCCCTTGCGGACGCGTTCATGTCGGAGCAAAACGCCACCAAGCCGACGCGCAGCCTCGACCGCCAGGAGCGGCGCGACTTCTTTGCCGAGTACGAGCGCAGAGTCCTGGAGGGCGCGGGCGTCGAGGTCGATCGCGATAAGGCGCTGGACATCTGGCGGCGCGTCAGGGAGGTGCCCTACGGCCTGACCAGGTTCGCCGACGTGCTGCCCGTGCTGGACGCCTTGAAACGGGAGGACCTCACGCTGGGGCTGATTACCAACATCAATCAGGATGGCGACGAGCTGGCCGGCAGTCTGGGCCTGATGTCGCATCTGGACTTTACCCTCACCTCCAGCGAGGTGGGGTCTGAAAAACCAAATCCGCCGATCTTCCTCGCCGCGTTGGAGAAGGCCGGGGCCTCGCCTGACGAAGCCGTGCACGTGGGCGACCAGCTCACCTCGGACATCGCCGGCGCACGAAGCGTGGGCATCAGCCCCGTCCTGCTGGACCGCGACGGAAACCATGTGGGCTATTCCGAAGCGCCGCGCATCGAAGGGTTGGCCGAGTTGCCCGGGGTGCTTGCCGGCCTCTAGCCCGTCAGTCTCATCGCTCGCTGGTAAGATTGGGAGGCCGGCTCATTGCCAGCCTCCCTAGACCGAAACCGTCGAGCAGCTTGAGATGTCATGCCGCGGCGGGCGCGCGGAAGTCCGCGCTTATCAGCTCCCCTGTTTTGACGTGATGCTTTAGGCCCTCAAGCGCGTTGCGCGTCCCTTTCTCGATCTTGCGCTTGACGAAGAGCATCTCCATGAGCGAGCCCAATGGGCCATATCGCATGTTCACGTTGAGTTCGGTGTAAACGAGCGTCTTGTCGCCCTGAGGCGTAATTTTCCACGTGCTGGTAGACTCGTCAATCATACCGAAGGGCTCAACGCGGTAGCTAAAGCCGACTCCCTCACTCCATTCGGTGACAAACTCCTCGATTCCACCGAAACCTGGAACGTCGCAGTGCCGAGCAGCGTCGGCGCCGCTGTTGTTACTTGATGTGGAGTAAGACTTAGCGACGCCGGGTGCCCACTTCTGCACGCCGCCAAAATCGGCAAGTACTTCCCAGACCTTCTCCGCCGGGGCGTCAATTACAATCTGTCCTGAAACCTTGGTCATGTACCTCTCCAAAAAGATGAGTTTTCAAAATTGTTACCAGTTTTCCACAAAGTCCCTAATCTTAGACGCTAAGGCCACCTCCTCTACTCGTTCAACAGGCCGCTTCCGATACGTTATTTATAAAAACCGGCGCTCCGGCTTTTTTAAAGACGATAACTTGAACTTCACTCGACAATAGTCGAAGAGTCGCTACGCCCGGGCCTGCCTGAGCTCCATAAATTTCCGGTAAGCATCAATTCAAACACATGCCCCGCCGCATCCATGTCCATCTCCGGCTCCCAGGTCAGTTGAATCTGTAGTCCCAGCATCGTTCCGGCGATCACACGCGCTAGCGCATGGGGATCAACCCGGGGACCTGTTCTGCCCTCATCCTGTGCCTCGGCAAAGGACTTGGCCAGCGCTCCGAGGTACGGCTTGAAGGCCGGCAGCTGGCCGTCCATTATGCGCTGGTTCACCAGAGACTCGGCCCAGAGGAACAGTGCTAGCCTGTTGGCCTCGGCGGATTCGGGAGAAGTCATTAACGACAGCGTTGCATTGACCAGTTTCAGAAGGCTTGTCGCGCCGTCATCGCCGCCGGTTGTCTCTCTGTAGATCGATTCAGCCTGACCCGCCGATCTCTCTCGGATGGCGTCGATGATGTCCTCCTTGGTCTTGAAATAGTGATATACGGCCCCTCGCGACAGCTCCGCCTCCAGACGTATATCCTCGATGGTCGCCTGGTGTAGGCCGCCTCGCGAGAAGCTTCTAACGGCAGCGTTCAGTATCTGCTGCCTTCGCTCCTCCATGTGCTCTTCGCTAACCTTTGGCGCCACGTTCTTCCCCTACTCCCGGCTCAGAATTCTCAACTGAACGGTGCAACTAAACAAACCGGCTGGCCGTCCTATTTACGGTAAATCCGATGCAGCGGTCCTGTCAAGGGTTCATATTTTGACCCAAGCCGATTCGCAAATGAGCAATGTGAGGGCGTGACCACGCGGATATTGCAGCCCGTTTCGGCTCTAGGACTCTACCCCACCGGCAAGCCGCTGGACGAAAAGCCGGCCGTTCTGTCGATCTCGATCCCGTAACCGCGGTATTTCATTGGACTTGACAAGGGCTCAAGTATGGCCTAATATTTAGCTAACTAAGTAATAGGTGTCTTATTATTATTGGAATGAATTTGAAGGAGACGGTTGGCTACATGCTGGCCCAGGTGTGCAAGCTCCATCGTCAGCGAGCCGACGAGCTGTTGACTGAGATAGGCCTTCACGTGGGGCAGGAGATGATTCTGGTCATGCTGCTGGACAATGAAGGCGTCACCCAGACCGAGCTGGCGGAACGTATGATGATACAGCCGCCTACGTTGACGAATTCGCTCAAAAGATTGGAACGCGAGGGCTTTGTCATGCGCAGGCCCGATCTGGAAGACCAGAGGATCTCTCGGGTCCACATGACCAATAAAGGCCATGATCTGATGGCATCAGTCGTCGAGGCTTGGAATAAGCTGGAAGAAGAGTCGTTCGACGGCTTTAGCTTGGAGGAGCGCGTCTTACTTCGCAGACTGCTCATCCAGACATATCAAAACCTTGCGGGACAGGCGTGAAGCGGCCCCCTTTTTGGGCGGTTAATTAGCTAGCTAACCTTAGTGTCCTTACTTATGCAGCTAATTAAGATGTTGCTCCGGCCGGCGCCGATCTCGCTCAGGCGGGTCAGGGATAAGCATCGACGGAAAGAGTGCAGAGGAGGGCGAAGATGTAACGAGCGTGAGGGCACCTGTAAATAGGCATATCCGTGGCGCAGGAGACATGAAAGGCCATCTGTGAGAATCCTCTCTAGCGAGAGTTATCAGGCAATAAGGAGTTAAAAATGACCAACCATGTAAAAAGAGACCCGAAGACTGACCATCTGCTCACGCCCGAGAACTCGGCGCTCCTCCTGATCGACTACCAGCCCGCATTGGTCAGTGGAACAAGGTCGATCGAGAGAGAAGCCCTGGTCAACAACGTAGTAGCGCTCGCCAAAGCGGCGAAGATGTTCGACTTGCCGATCGTGCTGTCGACAATAGGGGTAAACGCCGGCTACCAGGAAGAGACCATCGAGGAGCTTCAGGCGGTCTTACCAGACGTCGAGCCTATAGACCGCACCGCAGTGAACGCTTGGGAGCAGGAGGAGTTCCGTTCGGCCGTCGAGGCGACTGGCCGCCGAAAGCTCCTCATAGCTGCCCTCTGGACGGAGGTCTGCCTCGTGTTTCCGGCGCTCGACATGCTTGGAGACGGATACGAAGTGTATGCAGTGTCCGACGCGTCGGGCGGAACGAGCGTTGATGCTCACGAACGCGGAATGCAGCGCGTGGTTCAAGCGGGAGCGGTACCGGTCACATGGGAGGCCGTCATGGCCGAGCTGGCACGCCTCCATAAGGGTGACTACGTGCAAAGCTTTGTCCAGATCATGCAGGAGCATCTTCCCAAGAGCGCTTGAGCGGGCGGTTCCTTCACA
>JAZGCZ010000178.1:0-3025 GCA_036477195.1 Anaerolineales bacterium
CGAAGCGGAAGTGGATGGCGCGAAACGCCTATCTGAATAGGTGCCTGGGTTACCCGCTTCAGACAGGTTTGTCCGTGACCAACAACTCGACTAGCGGGCGGCAGGCGATCCAAGCTTCGGCCACGTAATCTAAAGCATCGACTGAGCGGATTGCCTCACAGGTTCGGTACGGAAACTTTGCTCCGATCTGCATTTGAAAGTTGGAATTTTTGTTGGCCAAACAATTGTAAACCGCTTCTATCCATTGCGGTTGGGTCTTTGGCGGTCCCACGCTGTCGAAACCCGTCCGTAAATCGAAGTCAATGACCGCATCGCGAAACGGCACGGAGCGTTGGGTACGAAACCGGACTTGAACGGCGTTTAACCTGGGTTCCATGCCTTCACATACCGTTAAGGTTGGTTGCATTCGTTCAAGAATGTCGTGGATGAGGTCCCGGAAGCCGTCCGGCCCTAACTCCACTAATCTCCGAAGGGATGCCCGCGGCAACCCGTTAGGGACCGTGATCATCGCCCCAATATCTTCCCGGCCGATCCTCAAAGTAAGGTGCGGAAAATCCGTGAAGTTGTTTGCCTCATGGGCTGCGTCGAACTGGAGAAAGTCCCAGACCCTATCGTCGCCACGACCAGTAATGGCCGGTCGCCCAGGAAGGTCGGGGGCCATCCCGAGGTCCGATCTCAGATCATTTCGGTTCCGCAGCTCCACGGTGGCCAGACCAAGGATGCGCTTGGCTTCCAGATAGGAGAAGGGATTATCGCTATCAAATGGAAAGCCGTTAAAGGCCGTCAGAGTGCCAGCGGTGAGTTGTTGTTGATCGACCATACGGCCCTCCATAACTTCAAGAAACTCTGCGACCCGTCTTGCCCATGGACTTTCCGGAGCCCGATCAATCAGCCATCGATAAACAGTGTGCCACTCAACCACTCGGGTGCCCTCCGGCATTTCGCCATCGGTTTCCCGAATGGTTAGGACCAAGGCTCTTGGATCGGTAAAACCGAGCCGCTTGGCTGTCGACAGGTGCCGAGACAACTGGTCGTTCGTCGCCACATCCAGCACCTTGTTTTCGAGGACCAGGCACCAATCCTCGCCGGCAGTAATCCAGGCATCCGGGATGCCACGCCGCTCGGTCTCTTCCTCAGCTGCCTCTATCTCGCCCGGATAGGTCTGCTCGCAGATTTCGATGCTATCCTTGGCCTTGGGCGGCGAGCAGTTCGCAATGTCTGCCAAAAATGCCCGAAGCAAATTACTGTCCTCATGCAACGCCGATACCAGCGCATGGGTCACACGGTTCTCCGGTTGAGAATATTGGTCGAAGATGTTTCGCATTTCGGTCACCAACATACACACTCGTACGGAGAAAACGTACCGGGGCTACGGAGATTTGCCGAGCGGCTCGGATCCCCGAGCCACCACATAACACCGCTCTCGGCCTCAGCGAGTATACCGCCTACGAGTTCAGTGAGGTCCGGTCGTTCGTCGCGGAGCTTGGTGAACCTCGCGCGGTCGTTGCGGAATCTGCCCTCACCAGGCCTCCAGATAGCGCCGCTGGCGCGCTTCTCGGGCGTCCAGGCGACTCCTACCCAGACAGCAAGACCTCCCTCGGTGGGGCTTCACCGGAATTATCGGCATTTCGGCTGTTGGCTACACCCAGACCTTCCGGGCGCACCCAATGTAGGTCCGGAATACCCTCAGCAACCGACGTGGCAGGCACCCTCGGAAAACGTCGCAACCTGACCCGAAGCGACCGATTGCGAGGGCTGCCGATGGGTCCCATCTCCGCGATTTGCACCCCTGCGGGTCTCGCGAAACGGCCGTTTCGCAATGGGTAGACTTGAGGCCCCCGCCAGGGGTGATCGACGAGGGCCTTAACTCGTAACGATGGTGCGTGAAGCTGTGCGGCCCATTTAGACCCCGTTACTGTGCCGGCAGGATGGTTTTACCTTCGAAATCGATCACGGTCATCTTTCCGTAGCTCCTGCCCGAGTAGGTTCCTTCCCCTTTGACCCCCAGGTAACGTCCTGTGCCGCCAGCGTATTGCCATGTCCCCTCATAGACCTTGTGGTCGCCAGCACGCTTGGACGTGCCTTGCCAACTACTCGAGTAGGTCGATCCGTCGGTGAAGGTTTTCGTCATGTATCCTTTGTTTGTGGCGTTGCCTTTGATGCTGTCGAAGCTTCCCTTGTTCTCGATGGTCGTGATCTGAGCATCTTCGTGAAGTCCGATACCGGCGGCCTCGAAAAAGCCGATGACGTGGCCTTCGCTGACTTCAGTCCACTCCGACTTTACGGTGTGCGTAATATTTCGCCCCTTTGCGATGATCTCTCCAGCTTGACTGGTGAAGGCCGGCAACCCGAGGGCTATGGTCAAAACGACGATACCGCCCCACCTGGGCAGCGTCGCGACATATGCTCTACCCATGATCAAATCCTCCCGCCTTTCGTTCGCTATGAACAGAAGCAGCAAACGGCAATAACCGCCGCTTGAAGCCGCCCCGATCCTAACCAGCACTTCTTTTTCCGAATTATTTGTATGGCACGGTCGGGGCCAAGCTTTCCTCCCTTCGCGCCTTACACGCGTCGTTGGGTGACACGGTATTCAACACACGGCGGCGCCTCTTTGATCTAGATCAACCGCGCGAAGCGAGAGCGCATTTTTTGTGAGGCCGGGGGTACGTTAAAGAACCCTTTTCGGTTCCCCTCGGTGGTGCAAACGTCTTCTACAGTTTGTCACGATCTGAAATAGGCTCTTCGGACAGGGATTTTCGTGCCCTGAACAACCGGAGAACAGCGTCGACGCGAAATGTCAGCTCCTGGCTAGACTCGGACCTCACGGCAACGCCCGATTTACGTCCGTTGTACCCCCAGCTCCGGACGTGGCAGAGGTAGGTCGCGGGAGTCCGTAGTTGACCCAAACCGGACCTCACAGAGCAAAGACAAAATAGACGCGAGAGAGACGGCTTTGCGATGTTCGATGGCACGTCGGTTAGACGCGTCGATCGGATACTGCGCGCGGGTTCCAGATCAAACC
>JAZGCZ010000179.1:0-5399 GCA_036477195.1 Anaerolineales bacterium
GGCTTGTTGCCAACATCCCACTTGCCACGCGTCGGCAGCGCGCCCACTAACTGAATGCAGGCTCCTGCAAGAATATGGCGTCACTTTGACGTCTGGCTTTTGGCGACTGTTGCTCTTCTGACGATCGCGGGAGTGGCGATGATTCGATCCGCAATCGCCGACAATCCCGAGTTGGTCGAGCTCAATGTTGTGGGAAGACAGGCCATCTTTGGCCTCGTCAGCCTCGTACTGCTGTTGGTGACGGCCGCCATCGACTACCGTGTGTGGGCAGCGCTTTCTCGGCCCATATATATTTTCAATCTCATCTTCCTGGCTCTAATTCCGATTGCGGGCGTGGCCGGTTTTGGATCCGCGCGCTGGTTTCAGCTGGCCACAGTAACCATCCAACCTTCCGAGCTGGCTAAGATCCTCGTGATTCTTGTGTTGGCAAATTTCCTGGCTCGCAATCAGGAACGTATCGGCGAGATGCGCACTATCCTCAAGAGTCTCGCCCTTGTTGCAGTCCCGGCTGCACTGATCCTCATTCAGCCGGATCTCAGTACTGCGATCGTGCTGATGGTGATCTGGTTGGCGCTGGTGTGGGCGGCCGGCGTGCGCATGTCTAGGCTTGGCATCCTGCTGGCGGTGGTGTTTCTCATAGCCGTCGTTATGGCCCCTCTGCTGATTAATTACATCGTTCGGGGTTACCCAGCGGGGGAGGACTTCTTCTTCTTGCGCAACTATCAAATGACGCGTGTGGTTAATTTCCTGTTTCCCAATCCGGAAGAGAGGTTTGGCGACATTTATAACGTCGAGCAGGCGCTGATCAGCATTGGATCCGGAGGTCTGCTTGGGCAGGGTTATGGGAGTGGGACCCAGGTCCAGCTGCGTTTCCTTAAGGTTCGTCACACCGACTTCATATTCTCATCCATGTCGCAGGAATTCGGGTTTATCGGCGCTATCGCCTTCCTTCTCCTAATCATGTTTGTGGTCTACCGGTGTTTGCGAGCGGCGCGCATTGCGCGCGACGGATTTGGCTCGCTAATTTGTTATGGGGTCGCAATTCTCCTGTTGTTTCAGGCCTCCTTCAATGTAGGCATGAACCTAAATCTACTGCCTGTCTCGGGATTGCCGCTGCCTTTTCTCTCCCAGGGAGGGTCGTCACTTTTGACGACGCTGCTTGGAATTGGCCTGGTTGAGAGCGTGATCCTGCGGCATAAGCGCATCGAGCTCTGAGGCCGTCTCCCCTACCACCATGACCGCACCCGCCTGCCTTCC
The DNA here is from genome assembly GCA_036477195.1 of Anaerolineales bacterium. Taxonomy (GTDB): domain Bacteria; phylum Chloroflexota; class Anaerolineae; order Anaerolineales; family E44-bin32; genus JADFRG01. The sequence continues at coordinate 1,258 of JAZGCZ010000179.1, forward strand.
TTTTACCGCCTTCCCACCATCACTTCACTATCCCGCGCTCGTTTTTCCACCCTATCATTATGAATTCACCCGCCCGCGTTCGTTTTACTTATGACTTCACTAGCCAGCGCCCGTCTTTCCACCCTACCATGATGACTTCACCCGCTCGCGTTCGTTTTGCCCCCTCTCCCACAGGCCGCCTTCACATCGGCGGCGCTCGAACCGCGCTCTACGACTATCTTCTGGCGCGCCAGACTAAAGGAGTGTTCGTGCTTAGGATTGAGGATACAGATCGAAAGCGATTTGTGCCTGGAGCGGAGGAAGAAATCTATGAGGCACTGGCATGGCTCGGAATGGAGTGGGATGAAGGGCCCGACGTAGGCGGTCCCCACGCGCCTTACCGTCAATCGGAGCGTGGGGACATCTATCTTGAGCACGCTGAACGGCTGGTCGATTCCGGGAATGCTTACTACTGTTTCTGCACCCCCGAGAGGCTTGCTAGGGTTCGCAAGGAACAGCAAGCAAGGAAAGAAGCCCCGCGATATGACGGGTTATGCAGACGGCTGAGCTCCGAGGATGCGCGCGATCGTAAGCTTGGCGGGGAAGCCTATGTGGTTCGGTTCAAAACACCCCTGGACGGCGAAACCACAGGCGTTGACGTCATTCGAGGCGAGATCACTGTTGCGAATGCCACGCTGGACGACTACATCGTATTGAAGTCCGATGGTCTTCCGACCTACCACCTGGCAGCCATGGTAGACGACCATTTGATGGAGATCACACATGTGTTGAGGACTTCAGAGTGGCTGCCGACCTTTCCATTGCATGTGTTGATCTACGAAGCCTTCGGGTGGGAGCAGCCTGCCTGGGTACACATGTCCGTGCTGTTGAATCCCTCCGGCAAAGGAAAGCTAAGCAAACGACACGGATCTGGGAAATCACATGCCGTCCATCCGCTTGATCTGAAGGAATTGGGATACGTTCCGGAGGCGGCCGTAAATTGGCTGGCCCTCATGGGATGGTCCTACGACGATCGGACTGAGTTCTTCAACATGCCAGACCTTATCGATAAGTTCTCCCTGGCAAAGCTTAGCGCCAGTCCGGCCGCGGTCAACTTCAGCAAGCTAGATCACTTCAACGGCCTTCACATCCGCTCGTTTTCGGAGCAAGAGTTGGTGGCGAAGCTGTTGCCCTATTTCCATGCCGCAAACTTGAGTGTGACCGATGAGCAACTCTGGCGGGTTGTGCCGCTAATTCAGGAGCGAATTCGCACTCTCGACGAAGCGGTTGACATGGCCGGATTCTTGTTCCGCGACGGCGTAAGGCCTGATCCCCAAGAGCTTGTTGGCAAGAATATGACGCCCGCTGAATCGGCAAGTGCGGTCCGCCGCTCCATTGAAGTAGTGCAGGAATTCGATCAATTGGAAAACGATCGACTTGAGTTCTCTCTCCGTGAGTTGGCAGAAAAACTCAACCTGAAGGTGGGCCAGTTGTTCGGAATACTTCGCGTTGCCGTGACCGGGCAAAGGGTCAGCCCACCCCTGATCGAGACGATGGGGCTGCTGGGCAAATCGATTGTATTAGAGCGGCTGGAAAGCGCGCAAGAAGCGCTTAATTCTCTCAAATAAGCCCCTATGATAGAATTCGCCGCGTTCCCTGCGGGATCGTCTAGTGGTAGGACGTTCGGCTCTGGACCGAGAAACCGGGGTTCGAATCCCTGTCCCGCAGCCTTGTCAGAGACCAGCTGGCTCTGAGACCTTTGGCCGAGATGTTGAACTTCCGTCCCCAGCTTGGATAAATAGCTTATGGATGACTTGATCGCCGCACTGGAGTCAAGCAAGGCACGTCTCCAGGAACTCCTGGTGCGTCTTTGATGTCCCCGAAAAAGAAAAGCAACTAATCAAACTGGAGCGCGCCGCAGAAGATCCCAACCTCTGGGACGATCCCGCGCGGGCCCAAGGGACGATGCGCCGGCTTTCGAAGCTGAGATCAGACGTTGAGTCCTGGCGAGCGCTAAGTCAGCGCACTGAAGATGCGCTGGAGCTCGCTGGCTTAGGCGACGAGACCATGCGGGATGAAATCGCCAAAGAGTTGAGCATCATTGACGCAGAACTCGAGGGCATCGAATTTGCCAGCTTGCTGTCCGGTAAATATGATGCGGACAATGCAATCCTGGCCATCCACGCGGGCGCGGGAGGGACCGATTCACAGGATTGGGCACAGATGCTCGAGAGAATGTACTTGCGTTGGGCGGAGAGCAGAGATTTCCGTACGGAAATCTTGGATCGAAGCGAGGGGGAAGAGGCGGGCATAAAAAGTGTGACTATCGCCGTGGATGGGGATTACGCCTACGGCTACTTACGATCGGAGCGTGGCGTCCACCGGCTGGTTCGGATCTCGCCTTATGACTCGGCGCGACGCAGACACACGTCTTTCGCTCTGGCAGAGGTCTACCCGCAGGTCGAGACGGACACCGAGATAGAGATCCGTCCAAAGGACCTCCACATCGATACCTATCTTTCCGCAGGCGCAGGCGGACAAAACGTGCAAAAAAACGAAACTGCGGTGCGTATCACGCACGAACCAACTGGGATTGTTGTCACCAGCCAAAATGAACGATCTCAGACTCAAAATAAGGTAAATGCGATGCGGGTTCTCCGAGCGCGCCTGCTTGATTTGGAACAGCAGAAACGGGAAGAGCAGCTAGCGGAGATCAAAGGTGAGCACGTTAGCGCCGAGTGGGGAAGCCAAATCCGCTCCTACGTCCTCCACCCTTATCAAATGGTCAAGGACCATCGCACGAACCACGAGCGAGGTAACGCGAGCGCAGTTCTGGATGGTGACCTGACTGAGTTTATGGAAGCGTACCTCAAGAGCCAATCTTAGCCACGCAAAGCTATAGAACAAAGCAGGATTAATAGAGCGCAAGGTTTTGCCCCATACAACCAAACTTTTGATCAACCCTCCTGCTCTGTAATGGGAGGCGGCTATGCGCAAACGGCTGGGGCCCACCCTTATGCTATAATCCGCCCCGCCCAGGAGGAAGCGCTTTGAAGTTCTATCTCGATCTAGCACTCATTATCGTTTCGATTGCGCTCATCATCTTGGTAGTCCTACAAAGCCGCGGCGTTGGCTTAGGTGGCCTTGGCGGCGGTGATATGGGAGGCGGCGGCTATCATGTCCGGCGCGGCATTGAACGTTTGCTTTTCAATATAACCATTGGGCTGAGCATTACTTTCTTCTTGCTCGCGATTCTAAACGTTACCTTCCCCGGATAGTCCCACCCACGACCCATGCGTAGAATCATTTGGCAGTTGGTAATCGCCCTCGGGGGCCTCTTGCTCGTTCTCGGGCTATTGCTCGGTCAAACTCCGGATCCCGAAGCCACGTTCGTTCAGCCCGTACACGGCGGATCTTATGCTGAGGGAGTCGTTGGTAAATCGATCCGCCTCAATCCATTGCTTGATCGTGGAAATCAGGTGGACCGGGATATTGATCGATTGCTCTATGGCGCGCTGGTCCGTTTCAATTCGTTTGGCGATCCAGTCCCCGAGCTGGCTGAAAGTTTCGCCGTATCCGCCGACGCAACCCTATACAACTTCAAAATCCGCGATAACGCAATCTGGCACGATGGAGAACCGGTGACAGCCAACGATGTCCTCTATACCTACTCCAAATTCTCGGAAGAGGGCTACTCGGCGCCTGAGGATCTCAAGCAATTGTGGGGGGAGGTACAAATCGTGAAGCTGGATGATAAGAACGTCCAGTTTCAACTTCCTGAACCGTTTGCGCCTTTTATGGATTATATGACGGTGGGATTGCTGCCTGACCATCTCCTTCGCGGCGTAAACGGGGAGGCCTTGGTCGACCATCCGTTCAATCGGGAGCCTATTGGAAGCGGCCCGTTTAAGTTTGAAGGATTTCAGAGGGATGAAAACGGCAAGGTAACCGGCGTCAGCCTTACCGCTTTTGAGGACTACACACTTGGCCAGCCGTTCCTGGAGAGAGTTGAGTTTCGCTTCTTTGATGACGCTGGAGCTGCACTCCAGGCCTTCAACGACGGCGAGGTGGACGGTATCGGTCAGGTTTCCGAGGATATTCTGGAATTGGTGCTAGCGCAGCCCGATCTCAATTTGCACAGTGTGCGAAGCCCGAGCACCTCG
>JAZGCZ010000018.1:0-11436 GCA_036477195.1 Anaerolineales bacterium
TTCCGCCAGCAGCCGCTCATCGCCATACGATGCACCGGTCAGCTGGATTCCAAGCGGCAGTTCGTTGGCGCTCCATCCAGAAGGCAGGCCGATTGTCGGCAACCCGCTATGGGTCCAAGGCAGGTTCATCGCCGGGTCTCCGGTGCTCTCGATGCCTTCCGGGGCAGGTCCGGTAGCGGCGGGAGTGACCCAGGCATCGATGCGATACTCCTCCATCAAAGCCTGGAGCTGCTCGCGTAGCTTGCCGCGCCCTTCAACTGCCGTTGCCAGCCGATCATCCGGTATCTCTCGGCCCCTTTCAATCAACTCGGCCGTCTTCGGATTGTAAAGTTCGCCGAATTCATCAAACCACTCGCGATGAACGGCAGCCGCCTCGGCGGCCAATATCAGATAATGCCGCTCCGCGATCTCGGCATGGTCGGGCATGGCAGGCACATCAATCACGCGCAGCCCGCCCGTTTCAAGCCGGATCCTGACACTCTCAAAGTGCGCGATGGCTTCCTCTGAAGCGCCTTCCAGGTATGGGCCGCGCGGGATTCCTAGTGTGACGGTTCCCGGCGCGAGATCCCCGAGCCTGGTATCCAGGTTCTCGGGCTTCCAATCCGCGAGCAAAAGCGGTGCAGCAACCAGGATTCCTCCGACGTCGGTGGTGAAGGTGCCCACGTGGTCCAACGAGGGCGCAAGCGGGACCACACCAGCCACTGAAATCCTTCCGTAGCTCGCCTTGAAGCCCACCACTCCGCAGAATGCGGCTGGGCGATTGATGGAGCCGACCGTCTGGGTCCCGAAGGCGATTGGAGCCAGGCCTGCAGCGACTCCCGCCGCCGATCCACTGCTCGATCCTCCAGGCGTGTGGTCTGGATTATGGGGATTCCGGGTGGGCCCGGGAGCAAAGTAAGCAAACTCGGTGGTCACCGTCTTGCCGAGAACCAGCGCTCCGGCATCTTTCAGCTGCGTCACGCTTGTGGCCTGCTGTCCCGTTAGACGATCGGCGGGGAGCTTGCTCCCGGCATGGGTTTCGAATCCGTCCGCATGGAAGATGTCTTTGACACCCACTGGCAGTCCGAACAGCGACGGACGAGATTCGCGATCGGGAAAGCGCTCCTCCAGCGCCTTGTAATGCTCGCGCAGGCGCGAAAAGCGATCCTCTTCGGGCAAAAAAGCCTGAACCTCAGATTCACGTGCTTCAAAATTGGCTTCCAATTGCTCGAAATAAGCCTGAGGCTCCTGCTGAATTAGGTGCAGGACCTCCGGAATGGAGATCGCAGCTTCCGTGCGAGCTTCAGGCGAACTCATTCCCGCATCTTCTCGGCCGCCAGACGAGCCGCCTCCACGGTGTTCTGATAAGCGTCAGGCGGGCTCATTCCTGCATCTTTTCGGCCGCCAGGCGAGCCGCTTCCACGATATTCTGATAACCGGTGCAGCGACACAGGTTCCCGGAGATCGCTTCTCGGATCTCCAATTCCGTTGGCTGGGGATTATCGGCGAGAAAGGGGATCAATGTCATCAGGAAGCCGGGAGTACAGAAGCCGCATTGCAAGCCGTGTGCTTCCCAAAATGCCTCTTGCAGAGGATGCAGGTCCTCGGTGCTGCTCGCAAGTCCCTCGACGGTTGCAACCTCGTGACCCTCTGCCTGTACTGCAAGCATCAAGCACGATCTCACCGGCTGGCCGTCTAAGAGCACCGTGCATGCTCCACATACTCCATGCTCACAGCCCACGTGCGTGCCCGTCAGTCCGAGGTCGTGGCGCAGGTAGTCGCTGAGCAGAAGGCGCGGCTCGACCTCTCCGCTATAAGGCTGTCCATTAACCGTGAGCGAGATCGAGTGAGTTTCCATTAGGTTAGCTGCGCCTGTGCCCGCGCAAAGGCCTTCTCCAACGCTCGTACGGTCAGCACCCGGGCCAAGTGTCGTTGAAAGTCAATCGTGGCGTGCACATTCCCCATTGGATCGATTTCTTTGTCCGCCGCTTCGGCCGCGGCGGAAGCAAACACCTCATCGCCGGGTGCCTCTCCTCGGAGAATGGCCGCTGCTTGTTCCGCCTCAACCGGCCCGTCGCCCGCATTCAGATAAATCAGCCGCGCCTCCCGGCAAACGCCGTCGGCATCGATTTCCACATGCACCGCGACCCCCATCATGGCGTAGTCTCCACGGCGTCGCGAGGTTTCCTCGAATCTCCACCCCGAGCCCGGGGCGCTGGGCGGGAACGCCACCTCGACAAGCACCTCATCCGAGCGAAGTGCGGTCGAGAACATTCCTTCGAAGAAATCCTTGGCTTCGATCCAGCGATCGCCATCAGGTCCCGTCGCTCTTATGCGTGCGCCAAGCGCGATCACGATCACAGGTAGTTCGGCTGCTGGATCTGCGTGAGCTAGACTGCCACCGAGCGTCCCTCGCGTCCGAATCTGTGGATGGGCGATATGCGGCATGGCTTCGTGGAGCAACGGGGTTGCATGTTCTACTGCCTGACTCTTCTCGAGGTCACGTTGGCGGGTCATTGCGCCGATAAGGAGCGTTCCATCGTCTGCCGACTTGATGTATTCCAGACGGTCGATGCGGTTAAGGTCGATAAGAACGGATGGTGTGAGCACCCGGAAGTTCATGGCTGGAATTAGACTTTGGCCCCCCGCGAGCAGCTTCGCCGCGTCTCCATGCTCTGTCATCTGCTCCATGGCATGCTCCAAAGACTCGGCGGGGACGTATTTGAATGGGGGTGGTTTCATTTCGGGGTAGTAGGTTCCATTGTGGGGTACGAATTGTATAACACCATTACGCCTTCCCCGGTTATGCGCGTACTATAATTCCACGCGCCCAAGCATGACGAACATCCCCGATCGCTCAGAAAAGCTGCTCGACGGGGTGCGGATCATCGATCTGACACGCATCCTGGCCGGTCCTTATTGCACGATGCTGCTGGGTGATCTCGGCGCGGAGGTCATCAAAATTGAGGTACCCGACGGCGGCGATGACACCCGTCAGTGGGGCCCTCCTTTTACCGCCGGTGGCCAATCCGCTTACTTTCTCGCCGCAAACCGGAACAAACGCAGCCTGACGCTCAACCTGAAGTCGGACCGCGGGATGGAGATCTTGAGAGCCCTGATCCGGAAGGGCGACATCCTGGTCGAGAACTTTCGGGCCGGCACGCTCGAAAAGTGGGGGCTTAATTACGAGCAGTTGCAAGAACTCAAGCCGGATTTGATTTACTGCACGGTCACCGGCTACGGATACACAGGGCCCTATCGCGATCGTCCGGGATACGACTTTATAGTCCAGGCTTTGGGCGGCTTCATGAGCGTCACTGGACCGGAAGATGGCGAACCCTACCGAGCCGGCATTGCGATTGCGGATTTGGCCAGCGGGATTTACGCCTCCAATGCGGTGCTCGCTTCTCTGTTTGCGCGCGAACGAACGGGAAGGGGCCAACGGATCGACATTTCGCTGCTCGACTGCCAGGTAGCCTTGATGTCGTACGTAGCAAGCAACCATCTCGTGTCCAAGGATCCACCGCGCCGATTCGGAAATGCACATCCCAACATCGTTCCTTATGAAGTATTTGAGGCCGAAGACGGCTACTTCGCCTTTGCGGCCGGGAACGACCTGCAGTGGGCTAAATTCTGCAAGGCTGTGGATCACGAGGCCTGGGAATCCGACAAGCGATTCGCAACGAACCCCACGCGATTGGAAAATCGCACCGAGCTGGTACGGCTGCTGAACGAGCTGTTCGCTACCCGCACAGTTAAGCACTGGATTGAACTTTGCGAGAGCATCGGCCTGCCCGCAAGCCCCATCAATACTATGGATGCTGTACTAACAGATCCTCAAGTACTCGCTCGAGAGCTTGTGATGGAAGTTCCGCACCATACTGAAGGCAGCGTCCCGCTCCTGCGCTCACCCCTCAATATTCCGACCGCCCCGAGCGAGGTGCGTTATCCGCCTCCGACCTTGGGGCAGCATACTGACGAAATTCTTGCAGAGCTGCTCAGCTTCGACTCAACGGAAATCCAGAGTCTCCGCGAGGCAGGTGTGGTGTGAAAACTCGTGGGGAAATCCAGATTCTCCGGGAGGCTGGTGCGGTGTGAAACTCGTGCGTCATTCGCAGATAGCCATGGCATTCCCCTGCTGAATTGAGACCAATATGCGCCCAATATGTTTCCTAAGCACCGCATACCAAGACCGCGATCTGGCCGTCAAATTACCCCGACTGAATTGAGACCAACATGCGCCCAGTAAGTATCGTAGGCACCGCCCAGATACCGATCCAAGAAGCCACTCAGCAAACGCTTCGCGAGCTCGGCGCGCAGGTCGTGCGTGGGGCCATGGAAGAAGCCGGCGTCGAGCGAGTAGACGCGCTGTTCGCTAGCAACATGCTTGGTGACGAACTACAAGGCCAGAAGCACATCGCGGCGCTCATTGCAGACGAATCCGGGCTGGCCGGAATTGAGGCGCTTCAGGTCCAGGCCGCCATGGCGAGCGGTTCTGCTGCACTTCGAATGGCGTTTCTTGCGGTGGGAAGTGGAGAGGCAGATCTGGCGGTGGTTATCGGCGTCGAAAAGATGAGCGAGGGTCTGGTCACTCCCGCATTGTCTAAGGCTCTGGATGCGCGTGAGGTCGAGGATGGTGCGACCTTGATCAGCAAAAATGCCGAGTTGATGCGCCTTTACAGGAAGCGCTATGATGTACCGGAAGATGGTTTCGTAAATTTTCCGGTTACCGCTCACCGAAACGCACGCAACAATCCGAACGCGCTCTTCAAGGACATGAACGTCAAGGCCAGGACCGTGATGAAGTCGCGCATGGTCCATGATCCCTTGCGACTGTTAGATTGCTCGCCCATTTGTGATGGTGCCGCAGCGGTGGTGCTGTCGCCCGCTAAAGAGGCTCGTGCACACAGCCCGCATCCGGTGCGCATCCTTTCCAGCAGCGTGGCCACCGACCGTTTTCGAGTAGGGGATCGACCAAATCCATTGTGGTTGGAAGCGGGGCAGGAGAGCGCAACAAAAGCCTATCGGCAGGCGAACGTACATCGAGAGGATATCGATTTCTTCGAAGTGCACGATGCGTTTAGCATTATGGCCTGCATGCAACTAGAGGCGGCTGGGTTCGCGGATCAAGGTCAGGGCTGGCATCTAGCCGAAGAGAAAAGGATTGGACTTCGCGGGGATATCCCAATAACCACCATGGGAGGGTTGAAGGCGAGAGGCCACCCAATTGGCGCCACGGCGCTGTATCAGGCGTCTGAAATTGTGTTGCAGCTAACTGGGAGAGCAGGCAAGAATCAATTGCGCGAGGCCAAGATCGGAATGATGCAAAGCGTCGGGGGTGCCGGCACCACAGTCATAACCCACATTCTCGGGGTCTAGACGTTAAAGTCATCACCCTCATTCTCGGCGTCTAGCTGCTACAGTCATCACCGACATCCTCGGGGTTTAAGCGCTCAGTTTTCAAGATATCCTCTTACGCAATCGAAAAAACTGTTTGCAATCTTCTTGCTGACGGTTCCCATCATGCGAGAAGCGAGGCTGGTGATGGTCCCGGATATCATGATGTCGGCAGACCAGGTCATCTTCGTTCCGCCATCGGCCGTGTCCTCCAGCCGCATTTCTCCCGTGACGTCCGATGCGCTGCCCGGTGCGGTACCGTGGGCAGTCATCTTGGCGAGATTCGGAGCGTCGAGCTCAACCCAGCGAACATCGGTGACGAACCGTACTTTAATCGTGCCAAACCCAAGTGCTGCTATCGCCTGGAACTGCTTGTCGGGCTCAATTATCTTCATCGATTCCAAGCCCGGAGCGCACTGACTCACTGCTTCTGGATCGGTAAGGAAATCCCAAACCTTCTGACGATCCGCGCTGATAGTTACTTCACCGTCGAGTTTCATAATTCATCCTCCACTAAGACACCCGAAGCCCAATAACCATACCAGTGGCTATCAGAGCCAGCAGACCCCAAGCGAGCCCTATCGGGTCCACCCAATACAGGGCGACGGAAGGAAGGGCTATCAATCCAAACGCCAGGGCTTGGAGCTTCAATTTGCGATTCATCTTTGTGCTACCAGCCACACCACCAAGCTAAGCGCGATCAATAGTGCTGCGCAGTAGGGAATTAAGCGCCGAAGGATGATTCCTTCCTTCCCCCCCATTCCAGCTGTGCTGGCACCCACGACAACTTTCGAGGGCGCGAGCACGGAGATTATGGCCGCACCCGAGGTTTGAGCCGCGAGCAACAGCGGAACACTGTAGCCGAGAACTTCAGCAGTGCGCTGTTGGAGTTGGCCAAAGACTACGTTCGAATTGGTGTTTGATCCAGTCATGAAAGCCCCCAGTCCTCCGATCCATGGTGAAAGGGCAGGATAGATCCCCGCAAATGCACGTGCCAGACCTTGGGCCAGAGCCTCCGTCATACCGGCGTGAGCCATGACGACTGCCATCGACACTAGAGCTGCGATCCCGAGGCTGGACGGGATGACCCGCGTGATCGTGCTCACAAGAATTCTTCTGGGCGCACCGGGCCGGTACTGACCTGCGCGGCCGTGGATGAGATAAGCGACGATCGTGGCGTAGATCAGCAGCGCACCTGCGTGTGTGAAAATCGGTATCACCCGTCCCGGTCCTGCTGGCGTTGCGTATCCACGCGCCGTACTCAACTCTGGGAACTCCAGCCGAATTTCGGGGCTTCCCAGTGCTTCTCGTACAGCGGGGACGAGTTGGACGATGACTGTAATCACGACCAGCGCTAGGTAGGCAGACATCGCCAAGAGGAGCGCACGCGAGGGTCGGCCTTCTCGGGCCATGAAATATCCGACCACCATCCCGGCCAATCCCGCGCCAAATCCAGCGAGATTCCACAGCCCGTTAGTGGCCAGCAGATACTGAGTGAGCCCCATCACGGTTCCCAGGATGAAGATCACGACTGCCAGCCGGCGAACAGCGCGCCAACCTTGCGCAGCATGTTCAGCCCCGATTCCACATCCATACCCAAGAAGCCCGAGCAATATTGCGGAGGGCGCCGCCAGCTGCTCCCACCCTAATCCTGAGGCAGCCATCAACGCATTGAACGATGAACCCAGGGAGCCGAAGGTCACTGACCAGGCATGGCCTATGGAGGGCACGACCACCGCGGTCAGGGGTGCAAAGCCGAGACCGATGAGAAGCGGCGCGGTGACGGCCGTTGGTACCCCAAAGCCTCCGACCCCCTGCAGGAACGTGGCAAAGGGCCATCCAATCAAGAGCGCCTGCATGCCTCGGTCCTTGATCAAGCTGGGGAGCGATTCGCCGATGACCTCGATAGCCCCAGCTTCGTCGATTACGCGGTAGAGCAAGAATGCTCCCCAAATAATGAGGAGCACGTCGAAGGTAAGCAGCAACGCCTTCACCTGTGCCGCAGCGAGGACTTCAATACCGGCCCTAAAATAAAGAGCCGCCAGTAGAACGGCCACCAACCAGCCAGCGGGTCCAGCCTTGGCGGCGCCCCAACGAGGCCCCACCATCAGAACCAGGATCGTGGCCACCGGCAGTACCGCCAGGAGCCAGTCAAGGAGCATAGATCTGCACTCGGCCCTCGTTGTCAATCCCAGCCGCGCGGTCGGACCCTCCGAAAATCAGGAACCCTCCATCATATCCCACTCCATCCAGGCCATGGACTCCGAAGGGCAGGTTAGGGCCCGCCTCCCATGAATCGGTTTCGGGGTCAAAGATTTCAAGAGAAGCTAGAGAGTCATTCCCCGTCATGATCACTTCGCCTCCTGCTACAAAAACTCGATCACCGACAGTCGCCGCTGCAAAGCCACCGCGCGAGATTAGAAGAGACGGGCCTCTCCGCCATTTACCGCTTTCTGGGTCGAAGATTTCTACGCTACTGAGTTCTCCAACCCCTGCCCAGCGTCCACCGATGGCCCAAAGTTCTCCAGCATAAGGTACGGCCGTTGTGTGCTCGCGCGGTTGCTGCGGTCCTTGAAGCGATTGCCAGCTGAGCTGAGTGGGATCGAACGCTAGCATCTGGTCACTGCCCCCGACGCCTCCCATGATGTAGATGGTGTCTTCCAGCGTCACTGCTGCTCCGGACATGCGCTCCTCAGGCATAGGTGGGAGCTCCTCCCAACTATTTGTCCGAGGGTCATACCGCCAGGCCGTGGAGGTGGCATTGAACCCAACCGAGGTCGAGCCGCCAAAGACATAGAGCAGGCCATTGTGCGCTGACGCCATCAGGTGATGCCGGGCTGCCGGCATCGAACTAAGCTCTTGCCAGGAGTTCTGTTGAATGTCATAGGCTTCGAATCTAGCAGTTCCCAGTGGGCCCGAAAAGCCGCCTGGAATGTAGGCAACACCACCGATCTCGACCGCTGGCATTTCGGAGCGTGGGGTAAGCATGGGTGATCCGAGTTGCCAGCCAGAAAGCAAATCAGTCGGAAGCTCTTCAGCTCGGGGACTTTGTGTTGCGCTTTGGGTGAGGGATTGCCCGGTAAGTGGAGCGTCCCCCAGAGGTCCTGCGCATGATGCCAAAACCAGGAGCACCAGAAGCTGTGGAATCCGGCTACACATCACCCTTTTCGTCAGGCTCACCAGTTCGTTACTCGGTCGATCAAACCCCGCTCGCGGGCGATGTGATCGCACCACTGGAAGGTAAAGATCGAGGTCAAGCCATAAACCGTGATCATTCCAATCAAGATTGCGAAGAGTTGGGCGTCACCGAAATTGCTGAATGTGGGAAATGCATCTGCCGCAGGACCCAGCAGCGATCGGCGGATCAACACCAGCCAATAGGCGATCGGATTGAGGTACCCGATCCACCGCAACCACTCAGGCAGGATCTCCAGCGGAAAGATCGCTCCACTGAACAGATATAACGCGGCTGCTACTGATTCACCGATGTACTCCACATTATGGGTGATCAGGAGTGTAACGCCGGCCAACATCAGCCCAAGCAGCGCCAGCAAGACGATACCAGCCGTCAGCGTCAGCAGGAGAGCCGGAAGGTTGATCACCGCAGGATCCAGTGCCAAGTTTAAAAAGAGCAGCCCCGCAGCCATCGTGATGGCAACCGAAATGGTGGCGGTGATGAACCGCGCCACCCCGCGGCCGATCAAATAGTACGTGATGCGCATGGGAGCGATGTAGAGATACTTGATGGTCCGGTAGTGCTCTCGATCGTCGATCACCGCCCAGGAGATGCCGGTCATGATTTGCGCGACGTAGATGTAAAAGGCATTTCCAATATAGATGAACGAGAACAGAGGTGAGGCAAAGTTTCCGGCGGTGATGATCCCGTACATCACGACCAGGATGGCCGCTCCGGCCACCGGCTTGATGATGGAATACACTGCAAACAAAAATGGATCGGTCCAATTGGATTCGATCTGCCAGCCCAGCCAGGCCGCCGTTCGGAAGGATCGAACCGCTTCAATCATCGCGTGCGATCGGTCAGCCGACCTTCACGAATGGCCCGGCGCTCCATATAGGCCAACAGGTAGCGGGCGCATATTAAAAACACCACGCTCAGGATCGCCAACATGGCGAGCTCAACCGGGACCGGCAGGAATCCGAGCGATGTATCCACTGGAAAAACCAACTGCCGCATGGCGTCCAGACCCAGGGTCATGGGGATGAACGAGGCCCCCATAGCGATCCAGAAGCCAAAACTGCGAATGGGGAAGTAGAACCCGGAAACGAGAAACACCGGCTCCTGGGCTAAGTTCGAGAGATGCCACGCCTCTCGGTTCAACAGCAGGAACACCGAGGAGAGCATCATCCCCATGCCATAGAGGGCGATCATGGTCAGGGTGAACGTCAGGAAGAGCATGCCATAGGATGAGATCGTAAATTGAACGTCGAAGAAGAATGCCCCCAGCAGGATGATGGCGCCTGCTCTCAGGAGCGTTGCCGTCAAGCCTCCCAGCGCCATTCCGAGCAGGATCGCCATCAGTGAGGCCGGGGCGATGGTGTACAACGCCAGGTTGCCCATCTCCTTCTCCCAGAACCACTGACTGGACATGGTCCAGAGCACGTTAACCCAAAAGGCGGTCATTGCGCCGCCTACGATGACAAAACCTACATAGGCCTCCGGAGCACCAATGGCCTGATAAACGAAAACATAGGCGGATACGGCAAGAAGGGGCAGGAACACTTCAAAGAAAATCCAACCTTTCTCCCGTCGATGTTGCGCGACGATGCGCGGATAGGATCGAGCGACCACAGTCTTGAGGAATAAACGCGGCGACGAAAGGCTATTCGTCTTCTGCACCTTCGACCTCTTCCATACTCTTCCCGACTAGCTTGACGAAGACGTCCTCCAGCGTCGGCTCGTGCTTCTCCAGATTCTGAAGGTGGATGTCATTCTCTGAAAGCTGTCCGACCACCGCCGGGAGCACATCTTCGTTCTCAAGGATGAATTCCAGGGTGGCGCCCCCGTCCACCGCTTTGTGCGTGAAGCTGCTGACACCCGGAATGCGGCCGAATATTTCGGGATCGGCGCCGTCCAGCGGACTGACCTCCAACTTAAAGATGGCCTCTTTCTGGAGCTGGTGCTTCAGTACGGAAGGTTTGTCACAAGCCAACACTTTGCCTGAGTTGATGATGGCGACTCGGTCGCAGAGTTCATCCGCCTCCACCATGTAGTGCGTCGTCAGCATCACGGTGCGGTCAGGATTCTTCTCCATCCAGTCAAGAATGAATTGGCGCACGTCCCTCGCCGCTCCTACGTCCAGTCCTACCGAAGGCTCATCCAGGAAGATCACGGACGGATCGGTCATGAAGCCTCGCACGAGGCTCATCTTCTGCCGCATACCGGTGGAGAGATCCGAAGTCTTTGTGTTGATCCGATCCTCCAAACCCACAATTTCCAGTAAGTGGCGGATCGTTTCGTTGGCCTCTTTGGAGGGCATGCCGTAAAACTGGGAAAACATCCATAGATTTTCGCGAACTGTGAGCAGCCCATAACCCGAAGACTCGCCTCCGGACACCATGTTGATCCGCGGCCGAATCTGATTAGGTTCTTCGACCACATCGAAACCGGCGACCCAGGCGTGTCCGCTCATTGGAGCGAGCAGCGTGGTCAGGATCTTAATTAGCGTGGTTTTTCTGGCGCCATTGGGGCCCAGGAGGCCAAAGAGCTCCCCCGCTTCCACTTGAAGATCGACGTCCCCGAGCGCCACCAGCTCTTTCGGCTCGTCCTTCTTGCTTTCGCTGATCTTGTAGATGCGTCCTAGCGCTTCTGTGCGAATTGCGGGTGGTTGCGACATATCGCTGCGGATCGTATCCCATCCAGAAAGATGGGTCAATTGCGGATGAAAGCGGGGGTGCAGTTGGGATTCAGGGGAATTCAGGCGCTGTAAGCATAGCGTAAGGTCGTCACTTTCCAAACCCCGCTACACTGAAATCTATGGAGCAAATGCAGCAGGAAACAGCCGTTTCGGTTCCAGCAACTATCGCTGTGTCGAGCGGCCA
>JAZGCZ010000180.1:0-14727 GCA_036477195.1 Anaerolineales bacterium
GGGTAGCTCGCCGATTTGTTGCGGGGGAATCCCTATCCGATGCATTGGAAGTTGCCCGTGCTCTGGAGGAGCGTGGGCTAGCTACTTCACTCGCACACCTCGGCGAGAATGTAGCTAGTGAGGAAGATGCAGTTCGCTCGCGCGATGAAATCGCTAAACTCATCCAGGCCATTGGCGCCAACAATTTACCCTCCAGCATATCTGTCAAACTAACTCAATTAGGGCTCAGCCTCGACTATGAGCTCTGCATGAACAATATGCTTCATGTGGCCCGGGAGGGAGCCGCCCAGAGCGTATACATACGGATCGATATGGAGGAATCATCCTGCATCGATCAAACGCTGAGCCTCCACCACACTCTCGGTACGCAAGGCCTTACGAGGGTGGGCCTGGTTTTTCAGTCTGCACTATATAGAAGTGAAAAGGACGTTCGCTCAGCCGTTGCCGCAGGATCAAGCGTGCGAATCGTCAAAGGCGCCTATCGGGAAGCTCCGTCAATCGCCCACCAATCTATGAGCGATGTGAATGAGAGTTTCGACCGGCTGTCTGCAATTGCATTGGATGCCGCGCGTGATCAAGGCGCGGTACCAATATCGATGGACGGCCGCACGCCTCCGCTGACGGCTATCGCCTCACATGACTCGAAACGGATCGAATTCGCGGAGGAATATGCCAGAGAAAGTGGAGTCTCCCGATCCGCGCTTGAATTCCAGTTTCTGTATGGGATCCGCTCCGAGCTCCAGGCATCGCTGCGCCGGCGACGGTACCCGGTTCGGGTCTACGTGCCTTACGGATCGCAATGGTACCCATACCTGATGAGGCGGCTTGCAGAGCGCCCTGCAAATCTGTGGCTCGTTTTTTCCAACCTATTCCGTAGATAACAGCCATCGATGTTGTCTTCATTGAAGCGAACTCTGGGCGATGAGCGAATAGCATCCCCTTTCGAACCGTCAGGAGATCATCATGCAGCTTGAGGGAAAGATCGCTCTAGTCACAGGCGCCGGCCACCGGCTGGGCAAAACAATCGCGCTCGCTCTTGCGGATCAAGGCTGCGATCTGATGATCCACTTCAATCAGGCCCAAGAGGCCGCTGCCGAGACAGCTAAACAGGCACAGTCTTATGGCGTCCGCGCTAGCCTGATACAAGCCGATCTTTCCCTGACAGGTGGGGTTCGAGAGGTATTCCGAGCGATCGACTCTGCGTATAGAGGAATCGATCTGCTGGTCAATTCGGCAGCGATACTCGAGCAGCGCAATATCCTTGAGGTGGTTGAAGAGGACTGGCGAAGAACGGTCGGGCTAAATCTCAAAGGCGCCTTCTTTGTCCTTCAAGAAGCCGCCCGTCGCATGCAGGACCGAGGCAGCGGGTCGATAGTAAACATATCAGATACTGCCGGCCACCGACCCTGGAAGGAATTTCCGCTCCATTCGATCAGTAAAGCTGGCCTCGAAATGCTCACGCGGGTCGCGGCCATTGCGCTAGCACCCGACGTCCGAGTGAACGCAGTGATCCCCGGCCCGACTGTAAAACCCGACTGGATGCTAGATGAGAGATGGGACGAGGTCACAGGTAAAATACCGCTTAAGCAAGCCGTGCCCAGCCGGAACGTCGCCGAGGCAGTGGTGTTCCTGATGACGAACGAATACATCACCGGACACTCGCTTCGAGTGGACGGCGGTGATTTGCTGATCTAAGGCGATATTCGAATCAATTATAGAGACCAACGCATGAGCGAACGCAAGGACGAGCTTCGCAGCCATATGGAAAATCGGCATGCTGAGACATGGCCATTTTTGCAGGGGCTGACGGAGAGCGACATGCCGATGGAAGTTTATTCATCGGAGGAAGGCACCTGGACCGTCAAAGATCTTCTTGGGCATCTGGCGGACGGTGAGCGGGGAAATCTCGGCCAGGCCAAGCGGCTCGTCGCTGGAAAGCAAACGGTACCAGAGGATTTCGATCTCGATCGATGGAATCGAGGCGCTGTGCGCAGGGCTTCCGAGAAATCCCCTGCTGACCTTCTGGAGCTCATCGCAAAATCTTATGCAAGTGCGCTGGCCTTCTTGGATACCCTTGGTGAGAGCGACCTGGACAAAGTCGGACTGCATTCAAGCGGCGAAACGATGACCACAGAAGGATTTCTTCGGAGGATGGTCAATCATCGACTCGAGCATGTGACTGACATTCAATCCGCATTGGAATAGCCAGTTCACAGCGCTGACCGCATCCAGGCTTGAGACCCAATGTAGCGAGATTGAGCCTAATGAAGATTCTCTTCAGCTGCGCAACTTCTGTTGACCACCTACTCGCCATCTGATGTCTTACCCTATCCACGATCTTTTCGTCCGAACCCTGCACATCGAGCAGGATTCCAGTGGCGCCAAGCTGGAAGTACTCCGCCACAGTGATCATTTGTTACGCAGATTTGGATTCGCGGAGATTGTTTTCTTGGAGCGCGATCGAGTTCGACCTGCGGAACTCCGCGATATCGCCGACGAAGCCTGGGCCCTTGTAAAAGGCAATGCCCAATTCAGCTGGCGCGATCTTCGCTCATCGTCACCCACTCGCGAAGCGACATATCGGTTGGACTGCGATCAACCGACCCTTGTTCTGGCGCCGTTTGGCGTTGAATTTACAGTGCGGGCAGTGGGCGGTCCTGCTCAGCTGCTCCGCCTCTCCACGCACGAGATCGACGACGAGTGATCTCGTTACGTCAACTCCGCCTCTTCGTTCAGCTTTCAAGGCCGCTCTTCTTGCTGGGAGGGGTACTTCTTTACGCGCTTGGGGCGGCAATTGCTGCTTATCTGGGTCGGCCCATCGATGCGACGCTCTACCTGGTGGGACAAGTCTTGGTGACTCTGATACAGTTGATGACCCATTATCTGAATGAATACTTCGATTCGGATGCGGATCAGAACAATTCATCGCGCACCTGGCTATCAGGAGGGAGTGGTGCGATCGGCCCTGAGGGCTTGCCGAAGAAGGTCGCGCTTTACGCGGCCGTTATCACGCTGGCACTCGCAACTACGATCGGGACCGCGACGCTTGTCACCGGGGCTTTTCCGCTGCTGGCCTGGGCAGTGTTGCTGCTCAGCTTTGCGGGAGCTTTTTTCTATAGCGCCCCTCCCTTGCGTCTGGCCGTCTCTGGCTATGGAGAACTAATTGCCGCGGTGGTTGTTGCTGGGTTGACTCCGAGCTTTGCGTATGCCCTTCAGACTGGGGACTTGCATCGGCTACTATTGATGAGCACCACACCGCTAATCGCGCTGAGTTTCGCCATGATCGTCATCTTTGAACTCCCTGATTATGCGACCGACCTTAAATACGGAAAGCGGACACTGATGGTGCGACTTGGCTGGTCAGCCGGAATGCGGGCGCATGACGCCGCAATCGTATTTGCGCTTATTAGCTTCGCGGTCGCATTTTTACTTGGACTCCCTGCCAGGGTCGGATTCTCAGCGCTTATCGTGGTGCCCTTGGCCCTGGCGCAAATGTGGCAGCTGAATCGAATCCGGCAAGGACATCCGCCGAGATGGAATGTGTTGACCTTCAGCGCGATGGCGTTGTTTTCCATCGCAGCGTACCTGGAACTCGTGGGATACCTTCTTACCTAATATGCCTGAATTCTTAAAGCTCACTGGCCCTGAAGATGCACTGAAGGTATTTCTTGAGTCGGTTCCCGGGAGCTCCGGCGCAGAGAGCGTGCGGACGGAACAGGCACTGGGTCGTGTGCTACTGAAAGATGTTGTTTCACCCTCTCCCCTGCCACCCTTCGCGAGAACCACGGTTGATGGATTTGCTGTCCGGGCCTCGGATACCTTCGGTGCCTCTCCCGGCCTGCCTGCATACCTGGATGTTGTTGGTGAGGTGTTGATGGGCACCGACCCCAACCTCAAGGTCGAGGAAGGTAAGGCGGTCTTGATTCATACGGGCGGAATGCTGCCGACAGGCGCAGACGCGGTGGTCATGGTCGAAGATACGCAATCTGTCAGTGATTTGGAGCTCGAGGTTTTAAAGCCCGTCGCCGGGGGTCAGAATGTGTTACAGATGGGTGAAGATGTTCAACCTGGTGAAGCGGTGATTCAGGGTGGGACACGTATTCGGGCTCAAGAAATCGGAGGGCTTATGGCTCTCGGTTTCACGGAAGTTGAGGTCGCAGAGATACCGCGGGTCGCGATCCTCTCTACTGGAGACGAAGTGGTCCCGCCTGCCGAAGAGCCCGAACCGGGGCAGGTGCGAGATATCAATTCATACACCCTCAGCGCCCTGGTCGAACGCGCTGGCGGAAGGCCAGTGCGGTACGGAATCATTCCGGACAATGCAAAGGATCTAGAGCTGATCGCAAAACAGGCCCATGCAGAGCATCACATGGTGCTGATTACGGCCGGATCCTCCGTCAGTGAACGGGATATAACCGCGGATGTGATCGCAAAGCTCGGCGAACCCGGAATCCTTGTGCATGGCATCGCCCTGCGGCCGGGAAAGCCAACCATCCTGAGCGTATGCAGCAACGTGCCGGTTGTGGGATTGCCCGGAAATCCAGTAAGTGCAATGGTCGTCGCCGGATTATTCGTGACCCCCGCGATTCGGAAGCTTCAGGGCATTCGGGGGCCCGAGTGGGTCTCAACAATCAATGCGAGCTTACAAACCAACGTGTCTTCGGTCGCAGGCAGAGAGGACTGGCTTCCGTGTCGGTTAGTCGTAACTCCGGACGGACTCGAAGCGGAGCCCGTATTTGGCCGATCGAATTTGATCTTCACGTTGGTCCGAGCTGACGGTCTTGTGCGGATCCCCGCCGCTTCGACCGGAATGGACACGGGCGAAAAGGTCGAGGTGCGTCTTTTTTAAGGTGGCTACACGCACGGTGTATCTTAGGGACGTTCCACTCGATGAGGCCTGGCATTCATTTCGATCGGCGCTGGATAGAGTGAGGCGGTGGCAACCGATCGAGGGGGAACGTGTGCCTCTCGAAGAAGCCTTAGGGCGCGTAACCGCCGAGCCAATTTGGGCAAAGATCTCATCGCCCCATTACCACGCGGCGGCCATGGACGGCTATGCCTTGCGCGCAGCGGATTCAATCGAGGCGAGCGATCGATCGCCGGCCCACCTCCCTATGAACCACATCGAACCAGTCGACACTGGCGATGCATTGCCGGATTGGGCCGATGCTGTGGTTCCAATTGAAGCGGTCGAGATTGTCGGAGATCAAGAGGCCGCAACCGGTATTTTGATGCGCGCCGCAGTTCACCCATGGTCCAACGTGCGGCCAATGGGTGAAGATATGGTGGCCACCGAGATGATCCTGCCTGCAGGCCATCTGCTTAGGCCGGTGGATCTTGGCGCTGCGGCCGGGTGCGGGCACGATAGCCTAATAGTCCGCAAGAAACCTAGGGTCGCTGTAATCCCGACAGGCTCGGAACTTGTGCCGCCGGGCACTCTTCCCAAACCAGGACAAATCATCGAGTACAACAGCCTGGTGCTGGCTGCCCAATTGGAGAATTGGGGCGCGGAGCCCACCCGGCTGCCGGTCGTTCGAGATGATCCGAAAATAATCCGTTCGACCGTCAGCGAAGCCGCGCGTAAGTTTGATTTGATACTGCTTAACGCGGGCTCCTCCGCCGGCTCCGAAGATCATTCAGCCGCCGTTGTAGATTCGCTCGGAGAACTGCTGGTGCACGGCGTGGCCATTCGTCCGGGCCATCCTGTGATCCTTGGCATGATTGATCGCGAGGTGCCAATCATCGGCGTGCCGGGTTATCCGGCATCTGCAGCACTTACCGGAGAAGTCTTTGTACAGCCCCTCATTCGCCGCTGGCTTGGACTCACCGAGTCGGACGAGCGCTATATCGAGGCGGTCCTCACTCGAAAGGTACATTCTTCTCTCGGGGACGACGAATACCTGCGAGTGTCAGTCGGCAAAGTAGGGGATCGAACAGTGGCTGCTCCGCTTTCGAGAGGTGCCGGCGTGATCACATCCCTTGTTCGTGCGGACGGGATCGTACGGATCCCTGCCGGCACACAGGGCTATGCAGCGGGAACCCGTGTGAACGTTAGTCTCTATCGTACGCTGGAGGAGATCGAGCGCACGATTCTCGCAATTGGATCTCATGACCTGACGCTCGATCTGATCGCTCAGCAATTGGCAACCGGTGGCATAAGACTCAGCTCCGCCAGTGTAGGCAGTCTAGCCGGTTTAGTGGCGTTAGGACGCGGCGAAGCTCACTTAGCAGGCTCCCATCTACTGGACCCGGATACCGGCGATTACAACCTGTCCTACATCCGCAAACACCTGCCCGGAACTTCAGTGATGGTCGTGGGGTTGGTCCGAAGGTGGCAAGGGCTGATTCTCGGTTCCGGAAATCCAAAGGGAATCCAAAATCTCCAAGACCTCGCGCGGGAGGGTGTGACGTACGTCAATCGCCAGCGAGGTGCAGGCACCCGCGTATTGCTTGATTATCAACTATCGCAATTGAACCTCGATCCCAACCTGATCCGTGGATATGGACGCGAAGAATTCACACACCTGGCTGTAGCGGCCGCCGTTGCTGCCGGTCGCGCGGATTGCGGGTTGGGGATTCAGGCTGCGGCGGTCGCCTTGAAGCTTGATTTCTTGCCGCTCTTTACCGAACGATATGACCTGGTGATACCCAAGGAGCACTACCAAAGCAACTTGCTCGCGCCGCTGCTCGAAATACTCGTGAGTGACCAGTTTGCTGATGAAGTCAATGAGTTGGCTGGTTATGAATTGGATCGAACTGGAGAGGTTCTGGCTGAGCTGGGTTAACGACCGGTGATCCCAACCAGAGGGACTGGGGTAAATGTGAGGAAGAAGATGATAAGCGCCAAGATCGCAGCAGCCTTGCGGCCGTTATCTAGGTCGGTCACGTCGTCGAGGGGCTGTGCGTAGTTCCGGCCCATCAAGAATACCAATGCCGCGAATATGAACCATCCCTGGTAGACAATGATCAATACGACGAACCCCACAACGATAAACGGCCATAGTCGAGCCACGCGGGTTCCAAACCAAGCATATAACGAATGTCCACCATCCAACTGGCCGGCGGGTATCAGGTTGATCCCAGTAATCAGCAAGCCCGCCCAGGCGGCGAAGGCCATAGGATGCAATTGGACATCCCGTCCCCCGAACGGGAATTGAACGCCAAATTGTGTTCCAGCACCTGCTGCGATATTCCGAATCCAATAGATCAGTTCATTCTGACCGTTAAATTCTGCTGGAGAGGGAAGCAGCTCTCCAGTGACGACATATTTGGCAGCAAGATATAGAATGGAATTCCCCTCGAGCGTTCCCCCAATTCCTGGGTGGATCTCAGTCACCAGGGAAAGCCTAAGTCCAATGAATAGCAGCGGTAAGGCCACGACCAACCCAGCATAAGGACCCGCCAGCCCCACATCAAGCAGATGCTTGCGATTCCTGGGACGCGATTTGAGCTTGATGAATGCTCCGAATGTCCCCAGGAAAAACGGAGAGGGAATGAAGAACGGAAGCGATACGCTCATCTTGTGGTAGCGCCCCGCAAGGTAATGCCCAAATTCGTGTGCGGCCAGAATTCCAAGCAAGGTTCCGGCATAAATGAGACCCAGCGCCAACGGCTGGCCCAGGATGCTTTGAGTTGGATTCTGGGCAGCGTATGAAATGCCATAGCCAATGCCGACGAGCAGCATGGTCGCGAAGGTCGCCGCGGCTAGCAACCCATTCAACCACGGGCGATCTGGCTTTGGCTCAGTGAACTCTTCTGTAGCAAGGAAAACATGTGCCTCATCTTCCATGCGCAGGAGCAGACCTACCCCCTCCTTAGCGAAATGAGGCTCCAATTGATCGAATGCTACTTCGGAATCGACACGCAGCGTTCCTTGATAACGAGCCCGATAAGCGCGGCCTTCCTCTCCCGGCTGCCAACGCCTGACGTCCATAACCTCCCTAACGCGCGGCAACAGTCGAGTAACAAGGTCGTCCAGGCGCTCAATCGACGATTCCATTAATCCTCCGAGGCGCATAGGCGGGAGTGGATGGGAGTCGAACCCACCGCGGCCCGCATAACGGCCCGCCACCGATTTTGAAGACCGGGGAGCCCACCGGGGCCCAACCACCCCCAAGTTCGGCAAGGATACCTTACGGGTGCAACCTCTGACAAGAATGCCAGGTTACACGATCGTAAATTCCTATCGTTTGCCTATAGTAACTCCTTGCTACAATCCTGCGGGAGCGTGTCAATGCACCAGATTCTGACTTCGGAACCGATACCACCCCTGAGCCCCGAACCACCCCGGCGAGACACTTGGGACCGCATCCTGATCATCACGGGTTCCCTTGGACTAGGGTTGGGCATGGCAACCGCGGCAGCTCTGGGGCTACTTTCGATCTTCGCGAAACAACCCATTGCTTTGGGAGTAGAAGCGGCCTCAATCTTCGTTCTTGGATTATTGGGGGCGCCGGCGATCTATTGGGGCGCTAAGGGCTCGGCAGATCGGGCCGTCAGAAGGCCGGGCTCGGCTTGGATCCTGGCGATGTTGCTCTATCCACTCGCTCTGGTCTTGGGAATACTCGCCTTCGAGGTCGGAACGCTCACTAGAGTGCTGGGTCCCATCGCCCACATTATTGCAGCGGGTGCACCGGTGCTCTTCGTCATCTCGATATCACTCACGCGCGGCCCTCTCCTGTCCGCTCGACGCCGGTGGGCACATTTCTTAGCCGGCTTGTGGGTGACTCCGCCCCTCAGTTTGTTTCTCGAGTTAGTAACGGTGGTTCTGTTCGGTCTACTCATGATTCTGGGTCTTGCGTTTGCGCCGGATGGCCAGTCCCTCATTCAGGAGTTGCTTGAGATTGATCTCAGCTCGCAGTCAGAAGTGGTCAACTTGATGGAGCGGCTGCTCACGCAGCCTATTGTTATCTTACTGGGGGTCGGGCTTCTCTCCGGAGCGGTACCACTTATTGAGGAGTTTCTGAAGACCATCACAATTTGGCCTCGGCTTGGAAGACCGATGACAGCCAGCGCTGCATTCCTGGGAGGGGCGCTGGGAGGGGCAGGCTATGCCCTCTTTGAATCACTATTCTTGCCCCAACCTGGAGAAGAATGGGCGATCACCATGGTGGCGCGCGCCGGGACGCCACTGATCCATGCATTCAACACTGGTCTTGTGTGTTGGGGCCTAGCAGAAGGAGTGCGGCGTAGGCGATGGCTGTTCTTCGCAGGCACCTATATTCTGGCTGTTGGCCTGCACGGGATGTGGAACCTTGCTGCAATTGGAATCGGTCTGTCGGGGCTTGGAATCGAAACCGAAGCGAGCACGCTGGATCCGTCCCTCTTGACTGCCGTGGGCTATTTAGGGTTGTTGGGATTAGTGGGGCTTACTGTAGGTTCGCTTGCAGGATTGATCTGGCTTCCGGCCAGGCTAGATTCAGGGGCCTCAGATCTTCCTCGCCGCACATGATGAATGATGTAGAAGATGAAACCCCCGAGCAATAATACGGCGATCGGGATATCGAACGGCCGCATAATTGCTCGCAGCTCTTCCCAATTTGCCCCAAACGCGTAGCCGCCGAGGGCAAGCGCCCCACACCAGATGAAAGAGCCGGTGAAGGTGTAGATGACAAAGGGCACAATAGGGGTTCGCGAGACGCCCATTGGAAATGAGATAAACGTACGCACGATCGGCAGCAAGCGAGAGAAGAAAGCTACCGCATTTCCCCAGCGCGTAAACCAGCGATCGGCTAGATCGAGATCATGGCGGCTGATCATGAAGTACCTGCCGTAACGATCAAGAAAAGGCCTGCCGCCGAATGCTCCCAACGCGTAGGAAGCGATGGAGCCTATCGAGCAGCCCAGGGCACCAAAAAATCCGCCGAGCAGGAAAGCCTGCAGCGCGCTTCCACCTTGTGCCTGCACCAGCAGCCAGCCGGCCAGCGGCATCGTGACTTCACTCGGAATGGGAATGTTGGCGCTTTCGAGCGCCATGATGAAGGTTACTCCCCCCCAACCAATCGTCTGCAGGACATCGGTGAGGATCAGGACAATTTGGTGTTCGAGTTCAGCAGGCATGCTTCTCCAAGTGCGAACCGGGGAGTATAACCAGAACTAAAACAGGAAACAATATAAGGAGGATGATCCAAATAGGTCTTTGCTCCCGCTGGCAAATCAAGGTCGAAGTGATATAGTATTGCCCGCGCCTGATTTGGTCTTATGTTGACCCGGGCAAGATCAATCCGAACCTTAATTCCACCATTGTCTAAGCCGCGCGTCGAACTCATGATGGACCGCTTGCGTGATCTGCAAGCCTCCTCGACGGATGTCGAGGCCTCCGCCGTTGTCAGTGTGGACGGCTTGACAATGGCTTCGGCACTGCCCTCGGATATCGAAGAGGACCGAGTCTCAGCCATGTCGGCCGCGATGCTTTCCCTCGGTGAACGCATTGCTACTGAATTAGGGCGAGGCGTGCTTGACCAGGTCTATATTAAGGGTCAGACCGGCTACGTGATCCTCATGTCCATCGCCCGCGAGGCCGTTCTGACGGTTCTGGCGCGCGATAAAGCGAAACTCGGCTTGCTATTTCTCGACATGCGCCGTGCAGCGGAGGATCTCGAAAAATTGATCTAGGATGCGACAGCTTACGGTCGTCATCCCTACCTACAACGAAGCCAAAAACCTCCCCTCCCTTATCGAACACTTATTCGAAACACCTATCTCCAACCTAAAACTAATAATCGTTGACGACGGTTCGCCTGATGGGACAGGTCAGCTGGCGGAGGAGCTCGCCGAGCGGCTTCCCGGCAGGCTGTCAGTGGTTCATCGAGCGGGCAAGATGGGCCTCGGCTCGGCGTACATTCGGGGGTTTGGCGTCGCCCTGTCCGATGGAGCCCAAGCTATTGGGCAAATGGATGCAGATTTCTCGCACTCCCCTTCTTACTTGCCAGGATTCCTAGCCAAACTCGATCAATGGGATGCCGTCTTCGGCTCTCGGTACGTCGAGGGAGGGCGGGTTGACGAGCGCTGGAGTTTCGGGCGCCGCTTCCTGTCGAACTTCGGTAATACTTATGCACGGGTTATCTTGCGGCTGCAAGTTCGAGATTCAACGGGTGGTTTTCGGTTCTGGCGGGCTGAGACGCTAAATGCCTTGCCGCTTGAGCGCATCCGCTCTGAGGGTTACGTTTTTCAGGTAGAGATGGCTTACCTTGCTCAAAGGATGGGCTTCCAAATCTCGGAACAGCCGATCTATTTCGAGGATCGGCGCATTGGTCAATCCAAGATGTCGCTCAGAATCCAGCTCGAAGCCGCCATTAGAGTGTGGCTGCTGCCATACATTTATCGAGGTCTGCAGCCCAAGATCACCGAAGACCTGAATCAATAATTAGGATCTCTCTCTTGCCCGTTTACCGCGTTGAGCTTCCTGAAGCCCGCAGCTCGATTGCGCAATGGGGTCACCGGCCAGGTGGCTTAACCTGATCAATGGCGCCCACCTCCACTAGCTCGAAGCCCCCTTGCATTTTGAGGCCCCCGCTGGAAGTAGAATCCGGCTGAGCTTTCGGGTCATCCCTGGTCGCCAACTTTAGCTAGCGCCTCCCATTCCTCCAAACTCAGCTCCTGCGCTCTCGCAGATGGATCGATCCCCGCATCCTTTAGCTTCTCGCCCGCCTGCTTACCAAATACCGTCCCCAGCGAATTACTTAGCTTTTTCCGACGTTGTGTGAATCCTGCACGTGCGATGCGAAATACCGGATCAATCCATTCGGCCCCGATCGCAGGGGTCGGATGTATGTCTATGCGCAATATCGACGATTCCACTTCTGGTTTTGGATAAAAAGCTGTTGCTGGAATTCTCCCCCGGATCTCTGGCTCTCCGTAGATCTGTATGCTGAGCGCCAGCATGCTCATTTGGCCTGGCTGGGCCGTGGCTCGCTCTGCGACTTCGGATTGAACTGTCAGCACTATTCGATCGGGAGGCCGCTCTGCCTCCAGATAATGTCGAAGCAAAGCCGAGGTTATGGTGTATGGAATATTGGCAACCACTTGGTAGTCCGGAGCAGTTTCTACATCGAGCGACAATGCATCGCCGGCCACAATGTCTACATTTCCCGCGCCTTGCAACACGGCCTTCAGAACCGGAATGAGCCGCGAATCCAGCTCAATTGCGGTGATATGCGCCGCAGCAACGGATAGTCTTCGGGTAAGTGCCCCCAACCCCGCACCTACTTCAACAACGTGTTCGGTTCTGTGGAGCTCGGCGGCCAGCAAGATAGCGTCGAGTGCTTCATGATCCACTATGAAGTTTTGTCCCAAGTTCTTGTGGGGGCGAATGCCGTATGCGCGCAATAGCTGGCGCGCGGCCAGGGGATCCGGCACTAAGGGAAGATGTAGACGATTGAAGTGGGCACGGGAGTTAGAAAATAGACGGTGACATTCCCAGACCATGAGATCCAATTGTCGTCTTCATAGCCCAGATCAATCCATCGGCCCTTTACCCCGCTTCCCGTATCTGCCGCCTCCGCGTAGCCATACCCTGGCACATACATGAGGGTCCCAAATGGAATCAGGCTCCGATCAATTGCAACCAGACCCTTGACCAATCGCTTGCCGGAAGCCGTGATCCCAAAATTGCGAGCATCGGGGGAGACGCCCGCGCGGGATGGGGAGTACGAGGTAGCGTACATATCAACAGCCCGCCAATAATCTAAGGGTCCGTCCGAAGTAGCCACGGTTTGAATTTGGATCTGTGTACCATATCCGATAATCTGCGGCGTGGGTTCCTGAGCCACCCATTCGCCCTCGAGAGTTCGACCGACTTCAACCCCATCTTCCGACCGCACTCGTATTCTGTTTGTCGTGACGCCATAGGCGCCTGGCTGTAAAACCTGCTGACGGTCGATCCTGAGCGATTCGAGCGGCTGATAAAGAGTATCGAAGCTCAATGGCTGTTGTTCCATGTGAACTTCTTCCCGAACTCGAACCAGCTGGATCCGCCCATCTCCGGGTATAGGTTGAGACGCGTCCGGAATTGTGTAATCAAGGCCTACCAATTGCAGGCCTGCGTCGTTGAGCCCTCCTCCGACTGTCTCGGCGGCCGAGCGCCCACTGAGTTCCTGCTCGGCAATGCGGATGCGCACGGGTATTGAGCGGTGTAACCGCGCCTGGATAGGTCCGTCAACGGGTGTGCTGGGGAGAGGGTCGAGGCGATCTCCTTCATAAAGATAAATTCCGTTATCCCATAATGCCTCCCCAAGAGTGGAGGCGGCGGAGTGAAGCAGGCGCTCTCTGCCGTCAACGGTGAGGCGAATTGGGACCGCGCGCTTCAGCTCGATGTGGGATGGGGGACCCGATCCTGCAGCAAGCCCATTGACCACCAGGCGATCACCGGGAAAGAGCTGGTGGTCGATCAGGTTGGCAGGGTCAGTTTCCGCAGTATCGACCACCTCAATGGAGCCTTGATCCACAACGACAACTGGACGCGCATGATTCAGCTCGACAACGGGAAGCACACCGCCTTCCCAATTAAATTCGGTGCTGCTATCAGGGACAAGGCTATCGTTGGTTCCCAGTGCAATTCCCAATTCAACTAAAAGCTCATCCGGCCGGCGCGCGTGGGTACGAAGTTGTTTGGGCACTCCGTCAATCACCAATAGCGCGGGACGAGCCGTGGCGTAGTAGAGCACGCCCAAACCCGCCGTCGCGAGCACGAGCGATAGCACCGGTGGAAAACTTCGAGGTGCAGCTGTCAGGTCCATGCTTGGGAATTTATCAGGCTCTTCCCCTTGATCAGCCCTTTGAGCGCTGCTGAAAGGGGAATTCGCAGCAGGCGGAGAGGGTGGGATTCGAACCCACGGAACCTTGCGGCTCACGCGCTTTCCAAGCGCGCGCGTTCGGCCAGACTACGCTACCTCTCCATTTTGGGAGAAGGGCCGCATTATAACATGCGTGCCATTTGCCCCAAATTAAGGCAAGTAAGGCGCCTCAGAGATGACCTCCAGAGCCTCAATTGGCGGGCCCAGGCTGAAGACGGTTATATCGAATTCGAAAGAAGGGCCCCCTTCCGGAGCCTCCCACGTTCGAAGCCCCACGGGTAAATCATTCGCGCCGAGCGCTAGCACAACCAACCTCAAACCCACTGGTCTTTCTGGGTCATCGCCCAAGAGCTCCACCCTGCCGGTTGCCCTTGCACTTTGACCGTCAGGCGAAATAACGGTGAATTCTACTTGCAGGTCCAGATCGGCGTATCGACGATCCCTTTCGCTGGCGTTCAAGGCGCTTATGACCACGGCATAGGCAGTGGTGAACTGGGGAGCTTGCGGGCCGAACGTCGCCACCAGCGGCAGCCTGTGGCCGGGGATGATGAGATTGGTTGAACCGTATGCGGCTTCGGTGGTAAGTGGCTGATTAGCGCTGTCCGCAAGCGTTATCAATGCGACAACGCCTTCGACAGCCGAATCGCCAGATACCGATGCGGTGAGTAGGCACGTGAGGCCATCTAGATCCGATTCGTAGCATGCGATCGCGGACAGTTCGATTGGAACAGGCGTTGCAGTTGGAATCGGCCCCTGGGCGCCTGAACGGGGGATAATTAAGCTGTCCCCGACGATCAAGAGGCGTGGATTTACTCCTGGATTCGCCAAGAGAAGATCGGCCAACTCAATTCCGTAGCGAATTGTGATCGACAGCAAAGTGTTCCCCTCCGCGATTACATGGGTAAGCGGAGTTTGGCTGGGGCCAATGGTCTCG
>JAZGCZ010000181.1:0-3965 GCA_036477195.1 Anaerolineales bacterium
ATGGCGGATTATCACGATAACGAATGGGGCAGGCCGGAGCACGACGATCGTAAACTCTTCGAGCATTTGGCGCTCGATAGCTTTCAGGCCGGCCTCTCCTGGCGGACGATCCTCAACAAGCGAGAGAATTTCCGCAAAGCCTTTGCTGGATTCGATCCAAGGAAAGTATCGAAGTTTGATGAGGCAGATCGAGAGCGACTGCTAGCCGATGCCGGTATCGTCCGCAACCGCCAGAAGATCGATGCCACGATCAAAACGCCCAGCGCGTGCTGGAAATTCAGGTGGAAATGGGGTCCTTCGACAAGTACATCTGGGGATTTACTGGGCATAAGACCTTGCGCGGCGATCCGGTCAGTGATTGGCGAGGGTTGCCCAGCACCAGCGCCGAGTCTGAGACGATGGCGGCCGACTTGAAAGCCCGCGGCTTCAAATTTGTTGGGGGTACGATCTGCTACGCTTTCATGCAGGCTATCGGGATGGTGGATGATCATAGGATCGGGTGTTTTAGATTTCTCGATCGGTGATCTCCAATGTTGAGGGCGTGACTTTACCCCGGTTTGCTATGTTGATCATGGTAGAGGCCTCATTCGGGGTCCAGTATCGGATTCATACAACGGAGAGTGAATAATGAGTGAAGCACGAGCCGCGCTTCGTCGCTCGCATAGCGATAGAGTGCTCGGTGGGGTATGCGGCGGGCTGGGAGCGTTCTTCGGGCTCAAGCCCCTTTGGTTCCGCATCGTATTTGTAATCTTGGGCATTCCCGGCGGCTTGCCAGGGCTTATCCCTTATCTCTTGCTCTGGTTGATCATCCCAGAGGAGGGTTCAGAGTAACTCCACCAACATCCAGGGGCCGCTCGCTCTAAATCGGCGGTCCCAACCGGAGCAGACTCGTGGGTGCGATACCATAAGATACCGGGATCGGGAATGGGTGGAATCTTCTGTGCACTTGACATGCTGCCGACTTCGCCTACAATTTGTCGGGTTAACTGATGGGAGTGGAACCAAGTGCACACACCGCCTGTCCTGAGGCACTGGCCTCTAGGCAGGCGTCTTTCTTTCTCACCCGACCAAGAGCCGCAAGGCTCTTTTTTTCATGAATGATTTGGGCAAAGGATTAATTATCAAGTTGAAGGAAGCTCGCGATCCATGCTTGAACTGCCGGGTCTGATCGATCCGCATGTCCACCTACGGGAGCCGGGCGGCACCCACAAAGAAGACTTCGAAACCGGCACTATCGCCGCGCTGGCAGGAGGATTCACTGCGGTGCTGGCCATGCCCAACACGCAGCCCCCCCTGGTCGACTCCCCCGGTCTGGAGCTGGCGCAATCGGGCGCGCGTGCCAAGGCGCGCTGTGACTACGGATTGTTCCTAGGCGCTGGAGATGCAAATACTGCGGCTGCCTCCCAGCTGGCGCCGCAGGTGTGCGGTCTTAAGGTCTACATGGACCACACCTACGGGCCGCTGCGCATGCAGTCGCTGCCTGCCCTGATTGAACACTTCAAGAGATGGCCGGGGTCGCGACCGATTGCATGCCACGCCGAGGGCCACAGCTTGGCGGTCGTTCTGGCCATGGCGCACCTGTTTGATCGCCGAGTGCACATCTGCCACGTCAGCACCGCAGCTGAAATCCAGCTCATTCGACTGGCCAAGGAACGCGGCACTCAAGTGACCTGTGAGGTCACACCGCATCACCTGTTTCTCTCCAAAACCGACCTTCCCGCCCTGGGTAGTAGAAGGGGCGAGGTGCGCCCACGTTTGGCGACGCCTGAGGATGTCGCCGCGCTGTGGGAGTCGCTTGAGGTCATCGACTGCTTTGCGACAGATCACGCCCCACACACACTGACCGAGAAGGATGGCGAGCAGCCGCCGCCCGGTTTCCCAGGCCTCGAAACCGCACTGAGCTTGATGCTGAATGCGGTCCGTGAGGGGCGGCTGGGCATGGACGGCCTGGTGCCGCGTATGCACACCAATCCACAGCGCATTTTCAATTTGCCGCCGCAACGGGACACTCGCATCGAAATAGACGAAGATCATGTTTGGGAGGTTCGCGGCGTCGAGCTGCACAGCCGCAGCGGTTGGAGTCCGTTCGAAGGAATGAAACTGCGTGGACGCGTACGTCGCGTGCACCTGCGCGGGCAGCTGGCCTATGAGGATGGGCAGGCACTTGCGCCGCCCGGATATGGTCGTAATTTGATTTCCACACCCGTTCCCGCCTGAAAGGAGGCACCTATGGCTGCATTCGTACCCGCTACCGAGCGCCGGACCAGAAGCCCACACCTACCCTTTGGGGACCGACGCGACGGTCCGTTCTATGGAATGGATATCCTCTCGGTCCTGCAATTCCGAAGGGAGGATCTGGACTATATCTTTGGCGTGGCGAGGGAAATGCGCTCGATGGTGGAACGCATCGGCACCTTCGATCTGCTCAAGGGAAAGATTCTGGCAAATCTCTTCTACGAGCCATCCACTCGAACTTCATCCTCATTTCTTGCCGCAATGGAGCGACTGGGGGGCAGCGTGATTCCGATCAACGAGGTTACTTATTCCTCCGTGGCAAAGGGGGAGTCGCTGCCGGACACCGTGCGCACGCTGCAGACTTATGCGGATGTGATCGTGCTGCGCCACCCGGAGGTCGGGGCCGCCAAGCTGGCCGCCCAATACACCACGAAGCCGATCATCAATGCAGGAGATGGGATAGGGGAGCATCCGACTCAGGCGCTGCTCGATCTATTCACCATTCAGGAGGAATTAGGGCGAATTGACGGGCTGACGGTCACCATGTTGGGCGACCTCAAGTTCGGGCGCACTGTACACTCTCTTTCCCGATTGCTGTCGTTGTTTGACGTTCGAATCAACCTCGTTTCCCCTGACATCCTGAGCATGCCTCCTGAACTGCTGACCGAGCTGACCCGGGAGGGGATGGAACAAAGGGCACATACGACGCTGTCACCGGTCCTGCCGGAGACCGACGTGCTCTACGTGACCCGCGTGCAGAAGGAGCGCTTTGAAGATCTGGAAGAATACGCGGCGGTGAAGGACGCCTACGTGATCTCGCCCGAGACGCTGGAGGATGCGAAGGAGGAGATGATCGTCATGCATCCCTTCCCGCGGGTGGGAGAGATCAGCATGGAGGTCGACGATGATCCGCGGGCGGCATACTTCCGCCAAATGGAATATGGCCTGTACGTCCGCATGGCACTGCTCGCCATGGTATTGGGCAAGGCGTAGGCGGTCGAAGCATTGCCCTCCTTGCTCACACACGATCCTCTCCGCAGCCCGCCTAATCGAGCCCTTATGTAAACTCGATGGTCGCACAACGGTCGCTCTTCACACGGGTCACCGACCGCGCCCAGGCGGCAGATTCGCTGCTCTGCGTGGGGCTCGATCCGCACCCCGAGTTCTTGGGGGATCCCTCCGCTGCGGCCGCGCGCGAATTCTGTCTTAGTCTCATCGAGGCCACCGCCGAATTCGCGTGTGCATTTAAGCCCAACAGCGCCTTCTTCGAAGTCTTCGGTGCGCCGGGGTGGGCTGCACTGGGGGAGGTGATCGCAGCAGTGCCGGAAGAAATCCCGGTGATCCTGGATGCTAAGCGGGGGGATATCGCTTCGACCTCGCGCCTATACGCGCAGGCGGCATTCGAGTCGCTCGGCGCGGATGCGCTGACCGTGAGCCCCTATTTGGGACATGATGCGGTCGAGCCATTCATCGAGGATCGAGCTCACGGGATATTCCTGCTTTGTAAGACCTCCAATCCTGGATCGGATGACTTCCAGTCGCTCAAAAGCGGCGACGAGGCGATCTACCTCCATGTGGCTCGGGTGGCCGAGCAGTGGAATAAGAAGGACAACGTGGGCCTGGTCGTCGGCGCCACGGATCCTGCGGCCTTGGCGGCGGTTCGCAAGGTTGCTCCTCAACTCTGGATCCTGGCTCCGGGGATTGGCCCACAGGGGGGTGTTCTCGAGACC
>JAZGCZ010000182.1:0-8800 GCA_036477195.1 Anaerolineales bacterium
GGCACGCTGCAGGCTATTTTCGAGTTTCAAAGCCTGATAACTTTCCTCACGGGAATGGATGTGGCCAATGCTTCGCACTACGATGGAGCTACCTCGCTCGCAGAAGCTGCCATCCTGGCATTGAACCATCATCGGGGAAAACGAAGCAAGATTGTGCTCTCTCCGGGAATTCACCCTCAGTACCGAGCGGTTGTGCGGACTTACTTGCAGGGGCAGCAGCTTGAGATCGTCGGCGACGATTCTCTCTCAGATGATCCAGCAAATCACATCGATGAGAACACAAGCATGGTAGCGGTTCAGTATCCTGACTTCTTCGGGAACATCCAGGACTTTAAGGCGCTTGGGGAGGTGGCGCACGAGGCTGGCGCGCTCCTGTGCGTAGTAGCCAACCCCATTGCCTTGGGGATGCTCAAGCCGCCCTCCGAGTTTGGCGCGGACATCGTGGTGGGGGAGGGGCAGCCGCTAGGCATACCGCTCTCATTTGGCGGCCCCTACGTCGGGTTTTTCGCAGCCAAGCAAGAGTATGTCCGCAAGATCGCCGGTCGTCTGGTTGGCGAGACGGTCGATAGTCGAGGTCAGCGGGGTTATGTGATGACTCTTACGCCTCGCGAGCAGCACATTCGTCGCGGCCGCGCCTCCTCCAATATCTGTACCAATCAAGGATTGGTAGCGCTAGCGGTCACCGCTTACCTATCCACTGTCGGTCGAGCGGGACTCAAACAGGTAGCGGAACTCTGCTACCACAAAGCCCACTACGCAGCACAAACGATTGATCAATTGGAGCGCTACAAGCTGTGGAACCAGGATTTTTTCTTCCATGAATTCGTCGTGCGCTGTCCCCGAACGGTGGCTGAAATCAACGAGGCGCTGCTGGACCATGACATCATCGGGGGTTACGACTTGGGTCAGGACTACCCTGAGCTCGCCGATCACATGCTGATTGCAGTTACAGAGCTGAACTATAAGGAAGAGATCGACGATTTGGTGGAGGCTTTGAATGAACAGGCTTGAGCCGAACATTTACGAGTTGTCAACCGCAGGTCGACCCAGTCATCGTTTTCCTGACCTTGACGTGCCGGCTGCCGAGCTGCCGGCAGGAATGCTGCGTGATCAGCTTGAGCTTCCCGAGCTCTCGGAGCTAGAGGTAGTCCGACATTTTGTTCGACTGTCGCAGCTCAACTACAGCATTGACACGTCTTTCTACCCCTTGGGCTCGTGCACGATGAAGTACAACCCCAAGGTGAACGAAGACGCGGCCCGACTGCCAGGCTTTGCCCACACCCATCCGCTTCAGGACACGCGAGTCCTGCAAGGGAATCTGGCGTTGATGTTCACGCTCCAGGAGTGGTTGGCGGAAATCGGGGGCTTTGCGGGAATTGGCCTCCAGCCTGCCGCCGGCGCGCAGGGTGAGCTAACTGGGATCCTGATGATCCGTGCCTATCACCGAGATCGAGGTGATATGGATCGCAAGAAGATCCTGGTCCCCGATTCGGCGCATGGAACAAACCCAGCCTCGACGACCATGAGTGGGCTGCGCGTCGTCGAGCTGCCATCTGACGCGCGCGGCAACGTTGATTTGGAAGCCCTTCGGGCAGAGTGCGACGAGACGGTTGCGGGGCTGATGCTTACCAACCCCAACACCCTCGGGCTGTTTGAGGAGCGTGTCGAAGAGGTAATCAAATTAGTGCATGATTGCGGGGGACTTGTGTACGGTGATGGGGCGAACATGAATGCGCTTCTGGGAGTCATACGTCCTGGCGACTTGGGCTTCGACGTGCTCCACTACAACCTGCACAAGACCTTCTCCACGCCTCATGGTGGGGGTGGGCCCGGTTCGGGACCGGTCGGAGTCACCGATGCCTTAGCGGACTATCTACCGGGGCCGATCGTGGGAATCGTTGAGGCTGGAGATGATGATTTGCCGCCGCTATACGGGCTGGTAATGCCGGAGAAGACCATTGGCCGGGTCAAGGCGTTTCACGGGCACTTTGGGATGCACCTACGCGCCTTCACTTATATTCGCTCAAATGGAAAATCGGGTATACGCGCTATCGCAGATCATGCCGTGCTGAACGCTAATTACTTGCTCGCAGCCCTTCGGGATACTTACCATGTCCCATTTGATCGGACATGCATGCATGAATTCGTGATCGAGGGCCGCTTCGAGAAGGCGCCGGAAGTGCATGCACTGGATGTGTCTAAGCGGCTGATGGATTTTGGCTTTCACCCTCCTACAAACTACTTTCCGCTGATTGTGCCGGAGGCACTCATGATCGAGCCGACGGAGACTGAAACCAAAGCCACTCTGGATGCCTTTATCGAGGCTATGAAGGCCATCGCGCAGGAGGCTGAGGACAATCCTGAGCAACTGCAAACCGCACCTCACACGACCGCCTTCGGGCGTCTGGATGAGGTCCAAGCGGCCAAAGAGCTCGTGTTATGCTGCCGGCCAGCCGAGTTGGCTACGACGTAAATCCCAAGCCTCAACAAAAGAGCGGGGCGCCAGGCTGTAGCTCTGGCGCCCTGTTGACTCGCCCTGGATCCCCTCGGACCAAGGCCACGATGGCTAGGGCATTGTCATGAGTCTAGAGTAGCGGGCTCAATAGATTCTTAACGTGTGCGGTAAAATCACTTCCCTGTTCATCTCAAATGACCCAGACAGCTGACTCCGTAATAGAAGAGGCGAAGGCTCGCCCAACGGTTCAAATCCACTTGCCGGGTGGGCGGGTGCTGGAGGCCGAGCGAGGCCTGCAGCTCGCGGCATTTCTTAGAGATGAAGATCAAGACCCAGCCCCGATCGTTGGCGCTATCGTCAACGGTGAGCTGCGCGAACTGATTTGGCCGATCGAGATGGAATCAGATGTTCGGCCAGTCACCATGGGCGAAGAAGACGGAATGCGTATCTACCGTCGCTCGTTGACTTTCCTGCTTGCAGCGGCCTTCGAAGAACTCTTCTCTGAGGCAAGATTGGACGTGGAGCACTCCGTGGCACATGGCGGGTATCACTGCCATGTCAGTGGGCGGCCGCAGCTCGAGTCCTCTGAGCTTTCAATTCTAGACAACCGGATGAGGGAACTGGTGGATGAGGATCTCCCATTCTCTAAATCACAGGTAGAGCTGTCCGAAGCCATCGAGTATTTCGAATCGAAAGGCTTCACGGACAAGGCCCGGCTGCTCTCCCGTCGCCGCAAACCCTACATGATCATTTACGAGATGGGCGGTCATCGAGACTATCACCACGGCTACATGGTTCCACGCACAGGGTATCTGCAGTGGTTCGGGCTGACCTCCACCGAAGACGGGTTTACGCTGCGGTTTCCAAAGCGCGACACGCCAACTGAGCTGCTCCCGCCTCCCCACTATCCCAAGCTATTGCTGACCTTCGATCAGTACGAGGACTGGATCCAGACGCTTGGGGTGGCCAGCGTTGGTGCATTGAACGATGCGGCTGAAGCGGGCCGAATGCGTGAAATCATCCTGGTCTCCGAAGCCCTTCACGAGCATCGTATTGCGGAGATCGCGGCTCAAATTCAAGAGAAACGCGAGGCCATCCGGTTAGTCCTGGTGGCGGGACCTTCCGCATCTGGGAAAACGACTTTCTCGAAGCGTCTCTCAATACAGCTCCTGGCGCTCGGCATCTCGCCGCTGCCGATTGGCCTGGATAACTTCTTTGTGGATAGGGAGAAAACCCCTCGTGACGAGCATGGAGAATACGACTATGAGCGGCTGGATGCGCTTGACCTGGATCGCTTGAACCACGACATGCGTAAGCTGGCCGCGGGAGAACGGGTCCAGCTTCCGGAATATGACTTCATCAAGGGCACCCAGAGGAATGGAGAGGTGGCTCAGATCACTGAGGGGCATATCGTTATTCTGGAGGGCATCCACGGTCTAAATCCAGAATTGCTGCCCGAATTGCCGGAAGAACGAGGTTTTCGAATCTTTGCCTCCGCACTGACTCAGTTGAATCTTGACCGCTACAATCGGGTTTCCACGACTGACACACGGTTGGTGCGCCGGCTGGTTCGAGATGCTCGACACCGGGGGAAATCCGCAGCAGATACGATCTCGCGTTGGGAGTCGGTGCGCCGCGGGGAGCGGCTGTACATCTTTCCATATCAAGAAAACGCCGATGTGATGTTCAATTCGGCTTTGGTTTATGAGGGCGCCGCGCTGGCTCCGCTGGCGGAACCGCTGCTGCGCCAGGTCACCTTCGGAACTCCCGAGCATGTTGAAGCCAAGCGCCTCTTGTCTCTTTTAGAGTGGTTTGTTCCGATTGACGATTCCCCAATCCCTGACAATTCCATCTTGCGAGAGTTCATGGGGGGATCGATATTAAGGGACTTCACAGTGTGGAGCAACGCTTAGCTTCGCACGGTTCTACGACTCAACCCAATTAGGCAGGTAGATGACAAGGACTCGTATCGGGGTGCTCGGCGCAGGCGCCATGGGATCTGGAATTGCCTTGGCTGCCCTGTATGCAGATCACGAAGTTACCCTGACTGATATTTCACCCGAGGCGCTGGACCGTGCGAAAGGCTACATAGAAGGCCACCTCAGCCGCAAAGGCCTTTCCGAACGTGCCGATCAACTCCATATCAGCCAATCCATCGATGCGATATCGGGTTCTGATGTGGTTCTTGAAGCTGCGCTCGAGACCCTTGAACTGAAGCAGGAGTTGTTCGCTCAACTCGATCGTATCTGCCCAGCGCCATGTATCTTAGCCACTAATACCAGCACGCTCTCCGTCACTGCGATCGCGTCCGCGACCGCTACGCCCGAGCGAGTTGCGGGGATGCATTTCTTCAACCCCGCGCCGGTTTTGAAGCTGGTCGAGATCGCAAAAGGAGCATCGACCAGCCAGGATACGGTGAATACGTTGATTCAGTTGGCAGAGTCCATGGGCAAGATACCAGTAGTGACCGATGATTCCCCGGGCTTCATTGTCAATCGGGTGGCACGACCGTTCTACGGGGAGGCATTGCGCTTGCTCGCTGAACGAACCGCAAATCACGAGGAGATTGATGCTCTGTTGACGCTTGGAGCCGGATTTCGAATGGGCCCGTTTGAGCTTATGGACCTGATTGGCCTGGATGTGAATCTCGCCGCTGCAACCACCATGTACGAATCCACTTACGGTGAACCCCGCTATCGCCCTCATTGGCTCCAGCGCCAAATGGTCGAGAGCGGTGCCCTTGGTCGTAAATCAGGCGCAGGATTCTATGAGTACGACGGAGATGAAAAGCGGTGGACGCCTCCCATGGTTCCCGAGATCCGCCAGGCGTCCGGCTATATTTTGGTTTCGGACGGAAGCTGGGCACCAGAGATGGGCAGGCTTTTGGGCCAAGCCGGATACACGATGAGCGAGACCCATGGCGATCTGCCGGTAGCGGCAATTGTAGTTAACGGACGAGATGAAGGCGTGCGAGATATCGTTCGCAGATATGATCGGGGACTGGCGCCCAACATTCCGATTTTATGTCAGACAGTAGATATCGATCTGAGCGAAGTGCAGCAGAGCGCTAGCCACCCAGAGCGAATCGTAGGATTTGACGGGCTGTTTTTGGCGACAGGGAAAGCGTCCACTCTCGTGGCGGGGCGAAATTTAGCGGATGAAATCCGTGCTGCTGCGACCGACCTACTCAATTCCCTTGGAAGGCTGCCAATCTGGGTCCAGGAAAGTTCGGGGATGATCTCGCCCCGTATTTGGTGCTGTCTCGCAAACGAAGCTGCGTTTGCCGTAGGTGAGGGCATAGCTAAATCAGCGATGGTAGACACTGCGATGGAGCTGGGCGTGAACTACCCGACCGGGCCATTGGCCTGGGCCGAGCAGCTTGGGTATGCGAAGGTTGTAGCCGTTCTGGATCACATGGCTCAAGCGTACGGCGATGAGCGATATCGGGTAGCGCCTTGGCTGCGTCGAAAGGCACGTGAAAGTGAACCGCGCGCCCTATGATTGGCTGAAGGCCTCAGCTCGCGCGCACGCGCGCTAGTCGAGCATAACCACTCTGATCGCGCGCAAGCGCTCTGATCGAACACGACCATTCTGATCGCGCGTAGGCGCTCTAGTCGAGCATAATTACTCGGTTCGAGCGCAAGCACTCGAATCGAGTACGGGCACTCTTTTCGAGTACAAGCACTCTGATCAAGTACAAGCGAACCGATAAGTCTGACTCCGTAGCAACTTCAAAAGAAGGAGAAGCAGGTGACTGACCGACGATACGTGGGGCAGGAATTCGAATTCTCAGCTATTCGGTACGAGAAATCCGACTACAGAGCGACGATAACCTTCAACCGGCCCGAGGTTTTGAACGCGATCAACCACACGGTGCTGGAGGAGATGGGAGTGGCCCTCAAAGATGCTAGCTGGGATGATAGCGTTGCCGTTCTCGTTCTGACTGGGGCCGGGGATAGAGCATTCTGCACCGGGGCTGATTTAAAAGAGCAGAAGTCGTTTCTGGAACGGCCGCGAGACTACTGGAAATGGATGGGCGAATTCATCGAGGTGCATGAACGGTTGAGAAACCTGGGCAAACCCACGATCGCCAGACTAAACGGGATTGTCGTCGGCGGGGGAAACGAGTTTAACATGAGCTGCGATTTGGCGGTCGCGGTCGACGATATCTACATCCGACAGGTCGGCACTAGCCACGGCAGCGTGGCACTTGCTGGCGCTACCCAATTTTTGCCCCTGATCGTTGGAGACCGTCGCGCGCGTGAGATCCTGTTGCTAAATGAAGAGATACCCGCCAGCAAGGCGCTGGACTGGGGACTCGTCAACTACGTGGTGCCCCGAGCAGAACTGGATCAGACGGTGCAGGATCTGGTGGACAAATTAATCCAGAAATTCCCTGAGAAGACCCGGTATACCAAACAGCAGCTGAATTTCTGGAGAGATTTCAGCTGGCATCTCACAATCGGTCACGGGCGCGAATGGCTCGCCATCCACAACACGAGTCCAGAGACCTGGGAAGGCATCAACGCGTTTGATCAAAAGCGCGAACCCGACTATGACTCAATCCGAGAGAAATGGGCAAAGGACGGGGCGCCAGAGTGGCTGGAGGGAGAACCACCCTCGAACGATTAGATATTCCACCGGCACGGCGACATCCGGTTAGCAGCACTTATGTAAAGAAAAAGATCCGGGAAGTATAATAAGCCTGTCGTGGAATAAGGGCGACGGTCCTGAGAGGGAAAATGACTGAAGCCGATCAGCTAGCAGAATTTCAAACGCGCATCAACCGCGGCGAGAAAATCGAGCCTGGTGATTGGATGCCGGACGACTATCGCCGCCAACTAATTCGCATAATTTCCCAGCATGCTCACAGCGAGATCGTTGGGATGCTTCCCGAAGGAGCATGGATCACACGCGCTCCTAATCTCAGGCGAAAAATGGTGTTGCTGGCAAAAGTGCAGGACGAAGCCGGACACGGCCAATATCTATACCACGCAGCTGAGACCCTGGGAGCGACGCGAGAGGACATGATTGAGGCCTTGCTTTCGGGAAAGGCCAAATACGCACAGGTCTTCAACTATCCGTCGCGCTCCTGGGCAGATATGGGTGTGATTGGATGGTTCGTAGACGGCGCTGCGATCCTGAATCAAACCATGTTGGCACACTGCTCCTACGGTCCCTACTCCAGAGCTATGGTCCGAATCAGCGCCGAGGAAAGTTTCCACATGAAGCAAGGCAAGGAGCAGGTAATTGTGCTTTCACAGGGCACGGCAGCGCAGAGAGCGATGGTACAGGACGCGATCAACCGCTGGTGGTGGCCCTCCATGATGATGTTTGGTCCGCACGATCAGGATTCTCCAAATAGCCCGGCCCTCATCAAATGGGGCATTAAAACCAAAACGAACGACGAGCTGCGCCAAGATTTTGTCAATCAGATTACGCCCGAAGTCATAGAGCTCGGGCTGACCTTGCCAGATCCGGACCTGAAGTACGATGAAGCCACCGGCAATTGGATCCATGGCCCAATCGATTGGGATGAATTCTGGCGGGTAGTCAAAGGCGACGGTCCCTGTAACGCCGAACGCATCGCCGCACGTACCAAAGCTCATGAGGATGGCTTGTGGGTCCGCCAGGCACTGGAAGCCTATAGCCTGAGGGAAGCGGGTGCGGTAGCTGCATGACCTCGCGGGACACGCAGTGGCCTCGCTATCAGGTCTTCCATCAGGAGGGCCCAGATCGGCCCCATGTCAATTCAGGCTCTGTCCATGCGACCGATGCCGAGATGGCGCTACAAAATGCTCGAGACGTGTTTGTGCGCAGGCCCGATTGCGTCAGCCTGTGGGTGGTTCCGGCCGCTGAAATCTATTCCATTACCGCGGATGAGCTTGAGCGAATGGGCCTTCCGGAGGCAAAAAATGAAGATGGAGACCCAGAGACCTATCTGG
This sequence comes from Anaerolineales bacterium, assembly GCA_036477195.1. Lineage (GTDB taxonomy): Bacteria > Chloroflexota > Anaerolineae > Anaerolineales > E44-bin32 > JADFRG01. Next base: position 8,401 of record JAZGCZ010000182.1, read on the forward strand.
TCTTTCTGAAAGAAATCCAGGTCGGTTCTCTCGCGCACGTCGGTTCCGTCCAGGCAGCTTCACCTGCGGAAGCCCTTACCGCAGCTCTCGGCGATTACGGAAAGCAGGACGGATTAGTCTGGTGGGTCGTGCCCGATGCGTCAATTGTCCGAACCGATCCCGACGAAATCGACAGCCTCTTTCGGCCCGCGGCAGGCAAACTTTATCGACACCAGTCTTTCTATCACACCCTCACGCTAATGAGGCGCCTCCGTGAGAAGAAAGGTAGGAGCGAGTGAATCTGGTTCCAAAAGGGGGATTAGCGGAATACCTCATTGGGCTCGGTGACGACGAGTTGATCCTGGCTCACCGCGATTCCGAGTGGGCCGGTCACGCACCTATCTTGGAGGAAGATATTGCT
>JAZGCZ010000183.1:0-11094 GCA_036477195.1 Anaerolineales bacterium
ATGACTTCGATCTCAGGAATCAGGCTCGCCTCGGCAGCATCCATAGCCGGAACAAACATCCGGGGGAAGTCCCGCTTGCGAGCCAGCGCCGCCATGGGGAGCATCCCGCGCACATGGCGCAAAGAGCCGTCCAACGAAAGTTCGCCCACTGCAATCGCACCATCCAACCACTCGTGCTGGATTTGCTCCGAGGCGGCCAGCGCTCCCAGAGCGATAGGAAGATCGTAGGCAGGGCCTTCCTTGGGTAAGTTGGCCGGCGCCAGGTTCACGGTGACGCGCTGTCGGGGGAAGGTGAGTCCGGCGTTCTTGACCGCCGCCTGCACCCGCTCTCGGCTCTCCTGAACCGCCTTGTCAGGGAGTCCGACAATGGAGAATGAAGGCAAGCCGCGCGAGGTATCGACTTCAACTTCGACGACCTCACCGTCAAGTCCCACCACCGCCGCAGTGTGCACTTTGGCGAGCATGGGTCCAGTCTAAGTTATGGCGAACGCGGGGTCAACATAGCTTCTAGCTGGAGGGAGCGCGAGGTGCGGTCCGTCCAACGTACCTCACGGCGCCGCGGTATGCACTTTGGCGTGCATGGATCCAGTCTAAGTTATGCGGCGTGGGGGGTCAACAAAGAGGACTGAAGGCTGCCGACGCTCAATTTGGAGTCTAGATTCTGGGATAGGCTTTCGCGTAACCGATCTTGAGCTCGACGACACAAATTCACCGTTCGCTGAAGTCGGGCCCGTTTGCCCCCGTTCTTTATGGGCTCCTGCGAATTATTAGGCGCAGTGCTTCTCCTACCTTAGGATGGTCTGCCAGTCGCCGCTGACGTAGAAGCCTCCAAGAGCGGTGCCTTGGTAGTGCCCTACCATCCACTGCCCGTCCTGGCGGTAGGTTCCTTCTACCGTCAACCCGCCGGCAGTGAAGTTGATCGTCCCATTCCTCGCGGATCCGCTAAGCGTGCCGCTTACCGAGCAACCGACCACGCCACCGTTGCTGCAAGCTCGGCTGCAGATGGGATCCGGACCGATGGAGTTGCCAATCGTGTATGTATAGGTACCGTTGATGATCTCGCCTGAGCCCTGAATCACGAATGTGAAATTGGCGGGTCCAGTGCAACCAAACGAAGAATCTCGAAAGCTGGCTCGCCCAGACCATTGACCGGCCAGCAGCTCCGCTGGTTCAAGCGCGGGAGGAGGCGGTGGAAGCGGATCGATTGTGATTGGCCAGGCACAGATCGTGCCGGCGAATGCGCCGTCTGCCGAAACTCTTCCGTCAACCGGACAGTCTTCCCCCGGGCTTGTCGCTAGCCGGCCTGCCACCTGGATGTTCTGCGGCAATGCCTCGTCCACGTGATAGCTGCCGCCGACGGTCAGGGTCCCGTTCGTCGTGTATTGCAAGTCCCCATCAAAGTAGGTGCAGTCTTTGTATATCTGGATGGCGTTCTCAAAGCTAAACTCACCGATAAGCGGAAGATCATCAGGCAACTCTGTCATCTCCATGTACCCGCTTGCGGGACAGTCCACACGATAGGTTCCCTGCTCCGCGGGTGGCCTGAAGCTAACCAACGCCGTCGTAGATGCTTGCGTGAGAGGAGGCGCCCCGACTGCTTTGCGCAGTGCTTGCATCGTTAGAGAAGACACCTCGCTGGCCAGAATGGTCACAGGTGCAGGCACGGCGGTGTCTCCGGATCGTTCGATTTCCCATATGAATACGTTGTCGAAGGCCCACTTGGCTCCCCCCTCTTCATACGTGCCAGCGAAGAAGAATGGACAGCCCGGCGGAAGGTCCTCATAAGGGAAGGTCGCTATGAGCTCATCGTTGATGGACACAGTGACTAGCTTGTCATCGTCAACAAGGCGAATATGGTTAGTAGATTGTCCATGGCGTAAGGCGGGCACGAGAGCATAGGGTATGACATCCACAAAGTCGAGCTGCTCTTCGCCGGACGTAACGCTGGAGACCGTAAAGAGACCGTCAGCATTGAAGGAGAGTTCAAGCCAAGCTTCGTCGTCAGCGTCGCAACGAAAGGCGAGACCGGCTTCCGAGTCAGTGGGCCCAGAAACATAAGAAATGTCTACTTCCAGAGCATACGTATCCAACAGAAGAAGGTCAGAGTGTCCTGCGTAAGCATTCCACTGCGATTCTTGGACTTCGATGATGAATTGCCCTTGACTTATATAGATAGAGTGTTCAGGGAGCTCTTCGACGAACCATTCACCTTCCCCATTCTCAAAATCGTCCTCGAATAGAGGGGCTATTGGAGGGACAGCGGTTGGGGCCGGCACAGGCATCTCAGTGATGGCCGCTGCTCGGCCCTTGTCGACCTCGATGATGGCAGGCGTCGGCGTTTCGCTTAACCTACACGAAACACCAATGGTCGCGGTGGCAACAAGAACGATCAATTCCTTCTTCTTCATTCGAACCTACTCCGCCTTCCATAGGAACGATCCTGCTGTTAGCGAGCTTCAAACACAATTTATCGCTGGTTCAGTCTAGGGGGCTACCACCTGGTTAGTGTTTGATCCTTTTGGCCTAGTGCATGTCGCTAAGTACGGACAGCCGGCGAGCTACGGGTAATATCAGGGGTTGCAGAGCGAGGATGGGTTCAGTCTAAATTATGCGGCTTTTGGGGTCAACAAATGAGGTGGATTTATCGTGCAGCCAGGAGCGCGGATTCCGCTTCATGGAAATCAGAAGGCGTGTTGATATGCAGCCAAGTCTCTTCAACGGTAATAACGTTGGCTAGCCCGGCGCGCAGTAGCTCGTCGTTAAAGGAATTGATCTCCGTTTCGCCCTCGCGAGCGGGCTGATCTCCGCCGAATCGCTCCCATATCCATGGCCCGTAAAGGAATAAGCCCCCGATTATTTCGACTTCGGATTCCTTGGCCCACGGTTCGGCATCTGTCAGCGCCACGGGACGCCCACCGCTCTCCCGGACAAGCTTCGCACTGGAACCAGGGTTTCGCGTTCGCCGGGAGAAGAATGTAGCTCCCCGCTCATCGAGGGCTGCGATGCCTTGATCGATTAAGCCGACTGGAGGAATGTTGTCGCCATGCAGGAAGGCTACGGTTGTGTCCGAAGCCTCGGCCATTATGGCCGACAATCCGCTTCGAAGTGCATCGAGCGTTCCCAGCGGGGAGGGTTGAACCACGCCAAAAATGTCGGTGTCCGGGAGCTCCAACGCGGCTAGCTCCTGGGCCGCGGGCAGGGACTCGGAGGTCGCAACCACCACCGCCCGCTTTGGAGGAATCTCCTCCAACGATGCGAGTGCCCATCCCAAGATCGGCCGTCCTGCGACAAGGGTGAGAGGTTTCGAGATCTCTTGCGAAACCTCCTGCAATCGAAGTCCTTCCCCAGCCGCGCCGACTATCAACGTGTAATCCAATGTGGCTCCTTTTATCGCTACGGCGTGAAGTTGTCCGACGATTCGCCGGTAACCAGCTCCAAGTTAGCCAGCAAGCGCTGAGTGTGGTCCGTAACCGCTGTTAGCCGGCGCATAGGATCCGTGGTGCCCGATTCGAGGGCGTCAATGATGCCTTGCAGGCGTGGGAGCAAGATCTTGTCGATATATTCCAGCGCCTCTTCGGTACTCTTGAACTCCCTCTGATGCGCGAATTCAAGCATGTCCGAAAAATCGTCGAGATTATCTTTTAGATGGTCGATCATGTTCTCGAGCTCAGCAACCGATTTCAAGTGCTCGAGGATCCGCTCGACCGAGTCCAGGGTTTGATCAAATGTAATCATCTTGCTTCGGGCACAGTCCCCCCTAGCTTGTTATTCGATCATACCCGAGATTTTCCGCACTCTCAAATAACTTGCTTGCACGATACTTCGTAAGAAAACCGACCGCCAGAAAGTCTAATGTATTAGGACTTCCCCATCCTCTCCTCCCCCAGAAGCCTCGCAATTGATGTCGAGGCTTCTGGCGTTTGCTGAAATCCACTGCGATATAATAGGAGGAGTTGGAGGAACCTTGATACTCGCCTTCATAGGCCTTAGCCTAGCAGTTCTCTTCATTGTTCTGTATCGCTCCGGGATACTAGAGGAGCTTCCCCGATTATTGAGCGGGAATCCTGAGGACGGGCCAGTTCAATATGATCCTGAAGAGGAACGTCGGCTGGAGGTCTTCAAGGATTTTTTCGAGGACGATTCCGACAAAGAGTAATCGCCCCCAATATCATTCCGCACACCAAGAGGCTGTCTGAAAAGCATCTTCAGATAGCCTCTTTACTATTGTTGAGAGAACGGGGAGGCCTGCAGCGTGGGGAGCTCCCGTGCCCTTGAGGCCCGCTTTATTTTTCACGGTGGAGCAGGCTCCTCAAATTGCCAGGAGTGAGAACCATACTACGGAGATTGGCAGGCGCAGGTGATATCAGTAGTTTAGCTGGGTGTTGGGGGCAGTTCGGAGGTTAGCTGACAACGAAGCTCTTGTTTAAGGTTTGCAGAATTTCAGGCACCCATCGTGTAAGAGCAGCAAAGGTCGCCTGAGCAGGTACCTCAGGACCAAGCCCGATCGCAAGCACCCGATCACGGCTCAAAACCACACTAAGCATCTGCCGATTCGCGCCCGCGATGCTTGTGTATCTCATATCGCCGCCATCGATCTCTTCGAGTACGCGCTCGGCCATGATGACAGACGCGGCTGTCATTGCAGAAATTTGATCTTGCCCGACGGCTGGCGTCTCCGGGATGCAGGAGACGATCAAACCGTTGTCATCGACAAGTGCGACCCATTCGGGATCGGGCAGCTCATCGGCCATATGGCCAAGTACTTCTAGAAGCTCTGATTGCCTGGTTGCCATCTCGATCGAAGCTTACAACAAGGGGGAGGATTCCGATCCTTAGAGTATCCTTTCAGGCTTCGCAAAGCAAGACCTGAATTTGGCGGGCCTTATCGATTGAGCTAAAATCCCCGCTCTATGCAACGAAAGGCACGTTTTCGCCGGAGGGGCTCGCGTCTGGGAATTGCCGTCTTCCTGGTTGTGGTCTCCTATCTAGTATTGTTGATTAGCGTTGTCGGCAGCGCCGGAGAAGCGTTCAAGCTCGCTAGCGGCAGCGCTCTCATTGCGCTCATCGCCCTTCTCCCAACTCTCGCACTGATCGCACAATTTGTCTTGCCTGTGCGCGACCGTACCGGCCGCAGATCGGTCTTTGGACGGTTGTTGAATTACCTGCTGGGAGAACGGGGCACGGTTACTTTCATTCGCGACGGCAAATCGCAAGCAGCACCAGATGAGAGAGCCCTGCGCGGTGCGGGAGTGATCTGGGCAGATCACCTCAGCGCGGCCCTGCTGCGTACGGACACTGCCATGACCCGCATCGTCGGTCCAGGAGGACTGGCATTTACCGACCCCGGCGAATGGCTCGCGGAGGGGCTCGACCTTCGCCGTCAGAAGCGGTCGCTCCCTGGTTCTAAGCCTCCAACCGGATCACCCGCAACCGCGGATGAGGTGAGCGCGATGGCCCTCACCCTGGATGGGATCCCGGTTTCGGCTTCACTATCGGTCACCTTTGTCCTTGAACGTCGCACGCCGGTTGAAAGCAGCGACATTGCAGATACACCTCCCATAGTCCCATCCATTGGAGCGCTCCAAGCAGCCGCCTACGGGAAAATGGTCTCCGGCAAGCAGGATTGGTCGTGGAACGAGATCCCGCCCAGGTTGCTGGTCGAGCTTTGGCGTGATGAGGTCAAAGACCGGAACCTGGATGAATTTCTAGCTGACCACACCAGCGTCCTGGCTGGAATTGAGGCCGCCATTTTGGTCCGACTTACACAGGAAACTGACAATTCAGACCTTCGGCTTATCAAGGAACGCGGTATCCGGGTTCTGGATGTTTCCATAGCAGACTTGCAAATTCCGAGCGACATTCAAGCCGAGCAGCTGCAGGCATGGTTCGATGAGTGGGCAGGACCGATCCGAAAGGAGCTCGACGAGTCGGTCGATCTGGTACGGGAGGCCGGAATCCGAGGTGAGGGGAAGGCCAGCACTCTGCTGATTGAGCGACTGACTCACAAGATGTCCCAGCAGCTCCAATTGGATCGCTCGCTTTCTCAACGAGATGCGATCATCTTGATCCTTGAGGATGCGGCCCAGCTTTGCGCGGAGGTCCCTCGGCTGTCTGCGCTGTCCGTTCAAGTGCGAGAAGTGCTTGAACAGGTCAAGGCGAGGGATTCGGAGTGCGTGGAACCGGGGGGAACTCATTGAGCCATCTGACGGACGTCCGTGTGGGTGATGGACCCAGGTTCTCGCCCCTAAATCTCATTCTGGACCGCGGCCGGGTTGGCAGTCGGTTGCGGCTGGTTACCTTGTCGGCGTTATTTGGTCTCTACTGGTTCGCTGTCGCCCTCATAGGAAATTTTCCTCCTCTCATCCCCGAACAAAGCCTGGCCAATATGCCGGTCATACCAGCAGTGCTTCTGGAAGTACTGAGTTCCTTCTTGAGCCCACAGGTTCTTATTTTCGTATTTCCCGTCCTGCTTGCCATACTATTGTCATTTCACCTCGGCGCCCGCTATCTGGCCGATCTGTTCGAGCTTGAATCAACGACCATCGCTTACCGGTACCTTATAGGTTCGGTGTTGGGTCTCCGCTATCCATTGCTGACCATCGATGCTGGTAATGTTGCCGATCTAGACCGACAGAACCCACTGCTGCGCATTGGTGGACCAGGCTACTTAAAGCTTCACCTCGGTTTCGCAGCGGTCTTTGAGACCATGGAGGGTCAGCCGCGTATCTATGGTCCGAGCCCAGGACATTCACACTACTTTGTCCAGGGTTTTGAACGCTTGCGGGATGTGATCGATCTCAGGGATCAGCTAAGAGAAATCGACGAGATCCGAACGGTCACAAAGGACGGGATCGTCGTTCATGCTCGAGATGTCCAGATCGTCTTCCGTGCCTTCAGCTCGTATCGTCGAAATGATGACGGAACCTATCAAGCAGACCCCAGAAGCATGTTGAATCTGACATACAGTGGAATCGCCGATGAATCTGGCTTGCCGCGTTGGACCGAAACACTGCCTACCATCGCTGTAGATGAGCTAAAGGCTTATGTCGGATCTCGCACGCTCGAGGAGTTTTTGGCACTGCCAAGCGGCAATGGCCAGAACGCCATGAAGGTCCATATCCCGCGTCGCGAACTCACAGCCAGTTTCCATACTCAGGAACGGAAGCAAAGGCTCCGAGATCTGGGATTGGAATTGGTCTGGGTAGGGGTGGGTACCTGGGAAGTGCGAGACGATCAAATCCCATCCACGGATTTGGAAATAGCCGCAGGCCAGACATTGACTGGAGTGGCAAGGGACGACGCTCGGGCGCGCCGTCTGCGCTCCTCGGAACACCTCGCGCGCACGCGCCAGCTTCGAGAATTTGCCCTCCAGCGAGAGGTGATCCTCGAATTGATCGCGGCATGGAATAACGGCCGGCTATCAGATCGCACTCGGTGCTACGAGGTTTTGGAGCGGCTTCGGAGAAGACTGATTGACCTTCGGGGCCGCGTCGAGGCTGCCCAACGATTGGATCCGGGCAGTTTCGAATTGCCGGATCGGCTCCAGGAAATTCTGTCACAATTGGAGTCAATGACGGAGCGCTCCCCTTCTCTCTGATCTATCGAAGCCGCATTCGGAGAGTACCTCGATTACCTGCCGAAGCTTATACCCACATATGATGACGACCGAACCCAACTCGAACTGGCCGCAAGTGCACCCGGAAATCAGGTCTGCACTTAAAGAGCGTCGACCGGTGGTAGCCCTCGAATCAGCGGTAATTACTCACGGCCTCCCCCGCCCAATCAACTTAGAACTGGCACGGCGCATGAAGGCTGAGATTCGAAAAGCCAACGCGCTTCCGGCAATCGCGGCAGTCCTTGAGGGAGTTGCGCGGCTTGGGCTGACCCATGAAGAGCTGGAACGCCTGTCGCTCGATGATCGGGCGGTGAAGATCAGCCGCCGCGACTTCAGCTGGTCGAGGGCGGCCGGACGGTCGGGAGGCACCACGGTGGCGGGGACAATGATCATGGCCAAGGCGGCGGGAGTCCCAATCTTTGCCACAGGAGGGATCGGTGGCGTGCACCGTGGAACTGACCTGGATGTGTCTGCGGATTTACCTGAGCTGGCCCAAACTCCAGTAGCGGTAGTGTGTTCCGGTGCCAAGGCGATCCTGGATATTCCCCGCACAATCGAGTGGCTGGAAACAGCCGGCGTCCCTGTGATCGGATACCAGACCGATGAATTCCCCAGCTTTTACAGCAGAGAGAGCGGACTGCCCGTCAACATTCGCGCAGATTCGCCGGCCGAGGTGGCCGACATACTGCGCGCCCACTGGGAGGTACCGTCGGCTGGTGGCCTGCTCATCGGAGTTCCTTGCCCCGAGTCAGATGCCATACCGCTTGAAGAAGTGCAGGAAGCTCTGAGGCAGGCCGAAACAGAAGCACGCGATGTTACCGGGGCCGCGCTAACCCCGTTCCTGCTCTCTAGAATGTCCGAGTACACGGGCGGCCGATCCCTGAGAGCAAACCTCGCGCTCCTGCGAAACAATGCGAAGGTCGCGGCTAGCATCGCCGTTGCTTTTGGGTAGCCAGGAATCGCGGCCCTAAATTACTGCGCGTGGTCGCCCGCGTCGCACTTGCGTACCCAGGAATCGCGGCGCAATATTGCAGCGCGTGGTCGCCCCCGTCGCACTTGCGTAGCCTGAAATCGCGGCCCTGAATTACTCCGCGTGGTCGCCCCCGTCGCACTGGCGTAGCCAGGAATCGCGGCGCAAAATTGCAGCGCGTGGTCGCCCCCGTCGCTCTGGCGTCGCCTGGATTTCTGGCGCTAAGTTAGCGTGCGCGGTGATCACCGTCACATTGACACATGCCTATTTCCCAGCGCAAAATAGCGCAAGTCGTCCACTCAAGCGCCAAAAAATGCAGCGAGGGTCGGTATGTTAGAATGGCCTACCTTTTGAGCAACCGCAATGGTCGAAGTAACAATCGATAGCATACGAGTCAGCCTGATGTCGCAGCACCGAATCGTGATTCTCAAGGATGTTGATTCGGATCGCTTCTTGCCCATTTGGATTGGCCCGTACGAAGCAGAAGCCATCACGGTAAGCCTCCAACAGCTGGAAGTTTCACGTCCGCTGACCCATGATTTGCTTCGCAATGTTCTGAAGGAACTCAGCGCCGAGATCCAACAAATTAACATTACCCAGCTTAAGGACGACGTCTTCTTTGCACAGATCATCATGACGGCGAACGGGCAAGAATTCGAGATCGACTCGCGACCCTCCGATGCGCTGGCGCTTTCCGTTCGAGCCCATGTCCCGGTATTTGTTTCTGAGGATGTTATGCAGGAGGCCGCTTCCGTCCCGGAGGACGAGCTGGAGTCGGAGGACCTTGGGGAAGGTGGAGAAGAGCGGCTGGAGGTCTTTAAAGACTTTGTCGAGACGCTCGATCTGGACGACCTGGAATCTCCAGGGGGAAATTCGGAGGAGTAGGCCACACCGCGCTGACCTCCTTCCCATGCGCATTTCCAACCTAGGCAACTTCTTAAACGGCGGGTTCTCCCGCCAGTTTTCAGGTTATTGAGATGGCAGACAAGGCGACAAATTCAAACGAAGGCCAGTCCGTACCTCACAATCGAGAGGCGGAGGAAGCCGTGCTGGGCTCCGTTCTCGTTAATACGGAAGTCTATTACGATCTCGCCCACTTCCTCTCCGCGGATGATTTTTTCTTGCATCGCAATCAGTGGATCTGGGAAGCATTCACCCATCTCCAAGAACAACGTCAGCCGATCGATCTCCTGACAGTTGGTGAGGACCTTGATAGTCAAGGTCGACTCGTTGAAATTGGCGGACACGCATACCTCACTGGACTCATTAACAACGTTCCGTCCTCCATCCACGCCGAAGCTTATGGGCATATGGTGGAGGAAGCCGCCACACGCCGACGGCTCCTGGATGCCGCCAATCGGATTGCGCGTCTAGCACATCAATCCGACACCCTCCTGGAAGACGTTGTCAACGAGGCTGAAAAGGCAGTCTTTGGTGTCAGCGAGCGCCGGCTTCCGCACCAGCTTCAACCCATCCGGCAGGTGCTAAGCGAGTATTACGATCGAATTGACTATCTGGCGCGTCACAAAGACGAGACGATTGGTGTGCCAACGGGTTTCATAGATCTGGATCGCTTGTTGGGTGGAATGCAGCCCAGCGACCTGCTCATCATCGCCGGTCGCCCGGGCCAGGGAAAATCAGGCTTCTGTATCTCGGTTGCCAAAAACGCTAGCCAGCTGCACAGGCAGCACGTTGCAATGTTTTCACTCGAGATGTCGAACGAGCAGTTAGTGCAGCGATTGGTCGCTCAGGAAACCGGGATTAATTCTCAGCGACTACGGCTTGGCGAAATCCAGGACGAAGAATGGCCGCTCTTTACTCAGGCCGTTAGCGCCCTGGGAGAGACGCACATCTACCTCGACGATACGCCCTCAATCAGCCCGCTGCAGATGCGTACAAAGTGTCGTAGGCTGCATATGGAGGTTGGCCTGGACCTGATCATCATCGACTATCTACAGCTGATGACCGGCGATACACGCATGGATAATCGAGTCCAAGAAGTTTCCTATATCTCTCGAAATCTCAAGGCATTGGCCCGTGAACTTAACGTCCCGGTACTGGCTGCGGCGCAGCTTTCCAGAGCGGTCGAGCAACGAGCGGACAAGCACCCGCTGCTTTCGGACCTACGTGAATCTGGCAGCCTGGAGCAGGATTCAGATATTGTGATGTTCATTTACCGGCCTGACCAGTATGAGAGCGACACGCTCAAGAAAAATATCGCCGAGATCGTGGTCGCCAAGCACCGCAACGGCCCCGTCGGGAGCGTCGAGCTGGTATTCCGCGAATCGCTGGCCAAGTTCGAGAATGCAGCCGCCCCGCGACTACGGGAGACTGAGCCCGCACCCGAACTATGAGCACCTTCAATGGTTTTCCGGCGGGCACAACTCGCCTGACAGCCATCCCAAATCCGTTTTTCAGCGAGCTGCTGCCCAGCATCGATCATCTGGCAGAACTCAAGATCACCCTTTACATCTTCTGGTACCTTTCGCGTGCCGAAGGAGATTTTCCT
>JAZGCZ010000184.1:0-3686 GCA_036477195.1 Anaerolineales bacterium
AGGGCAGCAGTGTGCATATTGCCAATTAGTGCGTAGTTTTCAATCGGCAAATAAGGCATAGTTTTCCTCCATAAATGGACAATCCGAAGTCCATGGACTCCGGAAGTGGCGTGACCTGTGCCGAAGGAATTGAATTCAATCCCGGCAAATGTGAGGCAGTCGGGGCGGGCGGATTTGAACCGCCGACCTCACGGACCCGAACCGTGCGCTCTACCGGGCTGAGCCACGCCCCGTCTTCGCTGCGGAGTATACCTTAGGAGGTCGCCGCGGAGATTGCGGGCGCGGCCATGCTAGAAAGTGATTGATTGGGTTAAGGATTTGCCGGGGTTAGTTCGTTGTAAAGACTTTAGAGACCGCCTCGGCTCGCTCTTCCGTTATGGGCAGCATGAAGCAGAAGAGGCTTCCCACTCCCACCTTGCTCTCGCACCAGATCTGACCTTGGTGCATCTCCACCATGGCTTTCGCGATAGAAAGACCCAGCCCCATTCCGCCGTGCTTGCGGGTCAGGTGCGATTCGACCTGGAAGAACCGTTCGAACACTCGATCGACATCTCTGTCAGGGATCCCGATCCCCGAATCGACCACGAAGACGCGCACATAATCGTCGGAGGATTCAGCTTTTACTCCGACCTCGCCCCCCTCATCGGTGAAGATGATCGAGTTGCGGATCAGATTCGTTAGCACAATCTCGATTTTTTCCCGATCCCCCTCAACCATGAGCTGATCGCTACTTGGGACATCGGCGCCCAAGTCAATTTTCTTTTCCTTAGCAAATTCTCCAAAGCGGCCCACAACGGATATGACCAGCTCGCTAACCGAGAATGGTTGATGAGTTACGCGTGACTGACCTTCCTCCTGGTGGGATATTCGCGCCAGATCTTCCACAATCGCCTTTAGACGCTCAGCACTGCGAATGATGACTTCAATTTGATCTTGATGTTGCTCGTCGACAAGCTCTGTGAGGAAAGTGGCATGGCCAAGTATCAGTCCGAGGGGAGTTCGGAGCTCGTGTGAGGCGATGGCGATAAAATCCGACTTCATGCGGTCCAATCGAACCAATTCCTGGTTGGCATCTTGAAGCTTGGCCATCAAGCGTGCATTCTCGATAGCGATAGCGGCCTGGGCTGCCAAAGTCTCAAGGGAGGCTTGATCGGCGCCGGTATAATTTGCATCGCCCAGCTTATTGACCGCCTCCAGCACCCCGATGGGCTCCTGCTTGATCATCAGCGGAACCGCAAGGATCGAGCGGGTCTGAAACCGAATCAGCCGGTCGACTTCCCGGTAAATGCGGTGGTCGGCCATAGCATCGTTGATGATCAGGGGGCTGGAGGATTTAAACACCATGCCGGCCACGCTGGAATCGACAGGGACGTGAATTTGCTTAATGCCCTCGCCTTGAATCTCCGGCACAGCCTCAAAAACCAGGTCTCCAGTAGCCGGATCATGAAGCAGGATCGAGGCGGCCTCGCTGTCTGTAATCTCGGCCGCTACCTCTACGATCGATTGAAGCAGCGAGGGCAGATCGAGATTCGATGTTAGCCCGCGACTGATTTCAAGAAGGCGCTCTAGCCGCTGAGCCTGATCCAGGGCGATCGGTTTATCTATCATATTGGGCCCAACGCGCGATTTTAGCACAGGCACCCTCCCAGCCAAGCTAGGAAGACAGTCTTCCTGAAAGGCACCCATTTGAAGGCCGGCAACATGGCCGAATCGAGGACATATCGCTCCGGGAAGGGCAGAAAAGCAATATCTACGGAGCAGGAGGATTGATAATGAAAACCATCCGATTGCATAAACCTGGCCCCATAGAAACCAACCCCCTGCAGACAGAGGAACTTGAAGAGCCGCTCCCAGGAGGGGGACAGCTGCTTCTCAAAGTGCTGGCCACTGGTATTTGCCGTACCGACCTGCACATTATTGAGGGCGACATCCAACCGCCTCGATTCCCGCTGACGCTCGGACATCAGGTAGTTGGCGAAGTGGTCGCTATCGGAGCTGGGGTAAAAGGCTGGACCATCGGCGAGCGAGCAGGCGTTCCCTGGCTGCACAGCGCCTGCAACAATTGCGATCATTGCCAGCGGGGTGAGGAGAACCTCTGCCGCGAGGCAGAATTTACCGGATTTCATGTGGATGGCGGCTACGCGGAAGCCATCCTGGCCCAAGCTAAATATGCGTTGAAGGTCCCGCAGGCGATTCGAGATGAGGACCTGGCGCCCTTATTGTGTGCTGGAATTGTCGGCTATCGATCGCTGCACAAATCGGATCTGCAGCCGGGGGAGCGATTAGGGCTGGTTGGCTTCGGTGCCAGCGCCCATCTTGTGATCCAGGTGGCAGTCCACTGGGGTCATGAGGTGTACGTCTTCACACGCGGCAAGAGCCATCAAAGGTTGGCAAAGCAGCTCGGTGCCTCGTGGGTCGGCGAGGCGGAGGCGGAAGCCCCTACATCGCTAGATCGAGCCATTATCTTTGCCCCAGCTGGCTCCTTGGTGCCGATCATGCTTCCAAAGCTTCGTCCCGGAGGCACGCTGGCTCTCAATGCTATTCACATGACCGCCATCCCTGAGATTCCCTTCCGCCTCATCTGGGAAGAACGCACTCTGAGAAGCGTGGCGAACGCCACTTACCAGGACGGGGTTGAGTTCTTGAAGCTCGCGGCAGAGATCCCCGTTCGCGCCCACATCGAGCGATACGCACTGGAACAGGCTGGTGAGGCTTTAAAGGATATGAAGGAAAGTAGAATCGACGGCGCGGGGGTGCTGATTCCGTAACGTGGCTCGGAACTTCAGGTTTCTCAGTGTGAGTGCTGACTCCGTGATTCGTCGCGGTCCCTCAGAATCCTCGCGGGGATGTTGACCTCGTGATTCGATTCGGTACCTCAGGATTCTCCTACGATGATTGGATCGGCCCGGTTTACCCGGAAGACATGCCAAAGCGGCAATGGCTCGAGTATTATGCGCAGGAGTTCGATACGGTAGAGCTGAATGTGACCTATTACCGGGTGCCATCCGTCAAGACCTCAGCCGGGTGGGTTGAGCGCACCCCAGATGACTTCCTTTTTTCGGTCAAAGCCAACAAATCCATCACACATGAGCGAACAGACCCTGATTTTGAGCTCTTTCGGATCGGAATTGCGCCCATGGTCCATTCCGGAAAGCTGGCATGTGTGCTGGCGCAGTTCCCTTATTCCTTTCACCCAACACAGGAAAATATCAGCTATCTGGATCAGGTGCGCGAGGGCTTAATGGATATCCCCACTGTGCTCGAATTTCGAGATCGAGCGTGGGTTTCGGAAGACACATTTTCCCTGCTTGAGAAGCTTGACTTTGGCTATTGCGCGGTCGACGAACCTCGATTGCGCGGCCTGATGCCCCCGGTAGTGCGGGCGAGCGGGCCGGTATCTTATGTGCGCTTCCACGGCCGCAATGCTGACAAGTGGTGGCAGCACGAACATGCCTGGGAAAGATATGACTACACATACTCCGAAGATGAGCTGGAGGAGTGGATTCCTAACATCTTGGAGCTCGATTCACCGGACGCACTCGTTCTGATTTATGCCAACAATCACTATCGTGGTCAGAGCATCGATACCATCCGAAAGTTGCGAAAAATGCTTGGAGAAGCCCATTAGCGCTCCGGGATTTGGAATGGCCTGCGGCCATTGGTATAATCGCCACGATCCCCTCAAA
>JAZGCZ010000185.1:0-5352 GCA_036477195.1 Anaerolineales bacterium
TGATGGCCGTGGCCGACGTCCTGCTTGATTCATTGTACTACGGGGGCGGAATAACGAACTACGACGCTTTTTCCCTGGATAAGCCTATCGTCACGTGGCCATCACGATACAGCCGAGGCCGGTACACTTTCGGATGCTACCAGAAAATGGGTATTACAGAATGCGTCGCATCGGATTTGAACGAATATGTCGATATCGCCGTCACCCTCGCCACGGACGCCGATTACCGAGCAAGCGTGGAACAGAGAATCCACGAATCCGCTGGACGTTTGTTCGAGGACATGGACGCGGTACGGGAGCACGAGCGCCTATTCAAGAAGCTAGCTGAGGAGGGCAGATCCCGCCCATTGAGTTAAACCAAACCATTCGCCGGCAAAGCGATAGCGGGAAAAGCATCAACCTGGATGAGGGTAAGGAATTTTGTTACCATCCGAGACCTATGAATGTTTTCATAATGACCATCGGGACTCGCGGAGACTTGGAATTGTTCTTAACCCTGGGGCGGGAGCTGAGCCTAAGAGGCCATCAGGTAAATTTTGGGACGTCCCGATTCTATTCGGAACGGGTCCTGGAATCAAAACTGGATTGGCAACAAATCGGCTACGGCACCCAGGAGGAACTCCTGTCGATGCTGAGATCCCTGTCCACGATAAAAAATACGACAGAGCGCACTCGTCAATACTATAAACGATGGCTCCAGCCGCAAATCGATAGCGCGACCAGCCAGGTCAACTCCGCAGCGGCGGAGGCTGATTACTTCATCAGCAATTTAAAATTGGCCTTGCACAGAGGGAGCCAACGCATTCCGGGCGCCTTTGTCGATTACGACCCACCCGCTGATCTTTCCATGCTCGCCAAATATGGAGCCGAATCGGAGGAGCACAGGAGAACGACGCTGGATCTGGTAGCGATGAACAGACAGCTTATTGATCCGGAAGCTCGCTGGGGCGAGCAGTATCAATTCACTGGTTTTTGGGTAGACAGAGAACCCCGCCATTGGGTCCCGACGTCTCAGCTGCAAAAATTCATGGAGGATGGCACACCGCCGGTTGTCCTGACCATGGGGTCCATGGTGATGTTCGATCCCGTTAGACTGGCCCGGACGATGATGGACGCCCTGGAGAACTCCAAGGAGCGCGGCGTGATCGTGGGCGGCTGGTCGGGAATCCCTGAAGAGACCGGCCTCTCCGAGTCGGTTTATACCGTGAATGACGTTTCCTATGATTGGCTTTTCCCAAGGGCCCGATGCGTCATTCACCACGGAGGGACAGGGACGACCGCCGCGGTCTTGCGCGCCGGCATCCCTTCGATCCTTCTACCTCAAATCATGTGCCAGGAGAGATACGGCCGCACCCTGCTCAGGGAAAATCTCGCAGCAGCCGTATTGGATTCACACAATTTGCAGACGGAAGATCTGGCTCGTGCCATTCAAAGGGCGGCGACCGATGCCCGATGTATCGAAAGCGCAAGGCACTGGAAAAATGTCATCACCGCCGAAGACGGCGTAAAAAACGCTGCCGATTTCATCGAGCGCCACTGGCGCAAATTGCAGGAGAAGGCTGCGCTCTAAAGTGCTTTAGTGAATCATTGGGTTGCCGTTCCACGTAAGAGAACGGTGGATACCGCTCGTAGCCCGTCACCCAGATAAGAGGATCTGCATCATGGATTAGGAAACCTGCAACCAGGCGCGGCGGCTGTCAAACGGATTGACACCCCATGCCTGCATTGTAACAGAGTGTCAGGATGAAAGGCTGCCTTTCACTGCCATCATGGTCATGTTCGGCCATAAGGAAAGGGTGTGGGCCAAGGCCGCGACTTCGTGGCCAATCCATCCCTGTTGGAGGCCCTCGCCAAGCTGAGAAGAGACGACCGTCACCCTCTATCCCAGCAACGCGCCAGGAACATACTTCGCTGGGGCGAGGACCCTCACATGCAAACGGCTTTTCTCGAACGGCTGTAGGAAAAGTCCCCAGCCTGGTCCAACCTCCTGCTCATCGAGAAGGAACTCGCCTCCCGGCGATAGTGGATTTTTTCTTACTACGGTCGTTGGGGGGCATTGCCGGACCATGCTAAACGAGGTAGGCTTTGAATTCTAGACAGTGGACTTGTAGGAAATCTCGGGGAAGACTCCATGGCACACGTTGTCAATCTCCCGCCTGAAGTTGGTCTCGAAACGGACGGCTCAAAAGCCGGCGGCTGGTGGCACTCCACGGATCAGGAAGGACGCGTTATCTGCGACCTCTGTCCCCGTGCCTGCAATATGAAGCCGGGAGCTCGCGGGTTTTGTTTTGTGCGCGAGAACCGCGACGGTAGAATGGTCCTCACGACGTACGGTCGAAGTACCGGCTTTTGCGTCGACCCGATCGAGAAGAAACCACTCAATCACTTTCTCCCCGGGACCAGCGTCCTTTCCTTCGGTACCGCCGGCTGCAACCTCGGCTGCAGGTTCTGCCAGAACTGGTCCATTTCAAAGTCACGGGAAGTGGAGATGCTGAGCGAAGAGGCCACCCCGGAAACGATCGCCCAAGCCGCCCTGCAACTGGGCTGCCGAAGTGTCGCGTTTACGTACAACGATCCGGTGATCTGGGCCGAGTATGCCATCGATGTGGCCAAGGCCTGTCGGGCCGCAGGCATCAAGACCGTCGCCGTGACCGCCGGCTATATCACACCCGTCGCCCGCGGGCCCTTCTATGAGGCGTTTGACGCGGCCAACGTCGACCTGAAGGCGTTCACCGAGCAGTTTTACCAGCAGCTGACGTTGTCCCATTTGAAACCTGTGCTGGATACGCTCCAGTGGTTGCAAGCCGAAACCGACGTGTGGTTCGAGATCACCAACCTGATCATCCCGCAGGCAAACGACTCCCCGGACGAACTTCGCCAGATGTGCGACTGGGTGCTCGACAAGCTTGGCGACGAGGTCCCGATACACTTCACGGCCTTCCACCCGGATTTCCGCCTGAAGGATCGCGGCCGAACGCCTCATGAAACTCTGCTTGTCGCATACGACATAGCTCGCAGGACGGGCCTGAAGTACGTCTACGTCGGCAATGTGAAGGATATGGCGCACCAGAGCACGTTCTGTCCCCACTGCGGGCGTGTCTTGATCGAGCGCGATTGGTATGAGCTGGGAAAATACCATCTTCAAGAAAATCGCTGCCAGCATTGCGGAGGCATCATTGCGGGCCGATTCGAACAGGCCCCCGGCGACTGGGGGCGCAAACGCCTTCCCGTTCGCATTGCTAAATTCGCACCAACCTCTAATTCGCCAGCTGAACTAGAAAGGAAAGTAGCGATGACACCAGCAGCACAATCGGGAAACGGTAATGACAAAACCCCGCTTGGGCCTCCGGTCTTTACCCAGGAACAAGAGCGCGCCATCCACCACGCAACCAGCGAAATTGTGGCGGCTGCAGTCATGCGGCGGCCCGCTCAGGTTGGGGATGCAGGCCTGGGTGGCGCTGCCGGGCAGATCGTCCTGGGGTCCTTCGTCTCGCTCAAGCGACGAGGGCGGTTGCGTGGTTGCTGCGGTTTTCTCGGCAAGCCGACGGAAATCTCGGAGGCCATCGGACAATCGGCCAGACGAACGGCCACCGAAGACATGCGCCTGCCCCTGATCTCTCCGATCGAGTTGAAATACCTGGAGCTCGAGGTTTGGCTTCTTTACAGCCGCACGCCTGTGACTTCCCTTGGTGAGAAAAGGCTATCCGGGGTCATCATTGGCAAACACGGCCTCCAGATTCAGCGCGGCAGTTCCGCCGGCTTGCTCTTGCCCGGCGTAGCGGTAGAGAACCACCTCAACGCCGAGGGGTTTCTCGAGCAGGTGTGCGAAAAGGCCAACTTACCCCCGACTGCCTGGAAGGAGGACGACACACAACTGTTTACCTTTGAGGGACGATGCATCGCAGGGCCCTTCGACCAGAGCATTGCCGGCGACATAACCGCCACTCCTTCCATTTTTATTACCGAAGCGGATGTTTCACAGCTCGCCGAATTCTGTCGCAATAACGTCGTCGCCCTCGTGCAGGGCGCCCTTGCCAGCTGCTTTTTACCCGGATGCGCGGACGGAACCGTGCATGCCTTGGCGATTGCTCTGCGCCTACCGGGCGGTCAAAAAGCGCCACGGTTCTCTAGGTTCTCGCTGCGCCCCGGATTGCCGCTCCAGTCAACTCTGTATAGCCTCGCAGAAGTAGCAGCGAGGAGCCTGTCGTCTCAAGGAATCGACACTCAGGCGCTCGCCGGGATCAAGGTAGAACTTACCGTCCTTTGGGATCCGACCATGCACGGCACGGTCAAGGAACCGGACTTTGACGGACTTGATCCTGCAAAGCGCGCCCTGCTAGTGATAGAAGGCACTAGGTCGGCTTGGGTCTACAATCCCCAGCAGTTGCAAAGCGAACTGCTCGAGGTGGCATCTTACGAGGCCCAGGTGAGAAGCCCGGCCGCCGCTCTGGTCTTGAGTCTGGCAACCGTTTCGACGGAGGCTTCGGCGCTCGTGGCCAACCTACCGCTCCCCCAAAGGGGGCCTCAAACTCGACCGCCCGCCGTGGCCGGGTCGTTTTACCCAGCTGAGGCCGAAGAATTATCTCAGTTGATCCACGGATTGCTGACCAACGAGAGCAACAATCGTGAATCGTGGCCGGCGGTCATGGTTCCGCATGCGGGACTCCTCTATTCCGGAAAAATTGCGGCGGAGGTTTACAGGCGGATCCAGATCCCTGAGGTGGTCATCATCATCGGCCCGCGTCACCGTCCCATGGGAATGGAGTGGGCAGTCGCTCCGCACGAGACCTGGTCCCTGCCCGGAATGAGCGTCGCATCGGATCCCGATCTGGCAATTCAGCTTGCCGAGGCGATCCCAGACTTGCATCTCGACGCTCTGGCCCATCAACATGAACACTCGATCGAGGTGCAGCTTCCCTTGCTGGCGCAACTAGCTCCGCAAACTCGCGTCGTAGGGATCGTGGTGGGGGCCGGCAATCTGGAGCGCTGTCGTCAATTCGCCATCGGATTGGCCAAGGTGATACGCAAGTGGCGCCCCAAACCTCTGATAGTGATTTCCACCGACATGAACCACTACGCGAGCGACTCGGAGAACCGACGCCTGGATGAAATCGCGCTCTCGGCCCTGGAACGCCTCGACCCTGAGGTCGTCTACAAGACGACTTCGAAGCACAAGATCAGCATGTGCGGCATACTGCCGACCATCATCGGGCTGGAAACGCTTCGCCAACTGCAAACGCTGAAAAAGTGCCAGCGGGTCGCTTACGCCACCAGCGCCGACGTCACCGGCGACAAGAGTCGCGTGGTCGGATACGCCGGCATGCTTTTCGGTTAGCCGGGCTCCAGTGCGTG
>JAZGCZ010000186.1:0-6716 GCA_036477195.1 Anaerolineales bacterium
AAGCGGAAGTGGAGAAACTGCGCACAGTGTTGCGCGGAACGGCCGCGCTCAATGCCGCTTTGAACTACGAGCGCGTGATGGATATGGCGCTCGATCTGGCGACCAGCGCGCTTACAGATGCTGAGGAAGGGGGATTAGTCAGCGCATTGCTGCTTGTTGACGGCGAAGACCTCAAAATCGTCACCTCGCGTGGCTTTCTTCGAGCGGATCAGAACGCAGAAATCCCCGGTCACTCTGGAGTGGTCGAGAAGGCCATGGCCACCGGCCAGCTCGAAATTAAGCCGGATCCTGCATCCGATCCGGAGCTCGGACGGCTGTTGGCGCTTAGAAAATGCAGCGTTGCCGTGTGCATTCCGCTAGTTGTTGGCTTAGAAGTCTACGGAATCATGCTCTTTGCTCATCCGAAAGAAGACTATCTCACTGAAGAGGGGCTCGAAATCCTTGAGTCCATTGCGCAGCAGGCGGTCGTCGCGCTACAGAACGCTCGGCTGTACGGGCAGCTGGAGCAAGAGAAGCAACGTATGGCGGAAATCCAGGAGGAAGCCCGCCATAAACTGGCGCGTGACTTACATGATGGCCCTGCCCAGTCGATCGGCGCAATCGCTATGCGCGTCAATTTCGCTCGCCGTCTTGTGAATCGAGACAAACAGCGGGCCTCAGACGAGCTCTACAAGATTGAGGAATTGGCTCGGAGAACTTCCAAAGAGATCCGCCAGATGCTGTTCACGCTGCGGCCGCTGATCCTGGAATCGGAAGGACTGCGAGCCGCCCTGAAAGACCTCTCACGTAAGTTCGATGAGATGCACGACCAGACCGTTCACATTGATGTCGACCCGCAAATTGAGAGTGCCATAGAGGTCGGCAAGCAAGGTGTTATTTTCTTCATCGTCGAAGAGGCCGTGAACAACGCCCGCAAGCACGCGCGCGCGGAGCATATTTGGGTGCGGCTAAAGCCCGATGGGGAGATGGCGCTCCTGGAGATTGAAGACAATGGAATTGGGTTTGATGTAGCCGAGGTCCAAGACAACTATGAGAAGCGCGGGAGTTTAGGAATGGTCAATCTCTACGAACGCGCTGAGATGGTGCACGGCATCCTACGCTTCGAATCCACTCTTGGGCAAGGCACCCGGATCTCGGTGCGGATCCCCATGACCGTTGAGGCCGCGGAAGCGCTGCATCGCATCGGCGGCTAGGCCGGCGACTTTTGCAGCTCGCGGCTGAGCTCTTCCAGATCCTCAAAAATCCAATCCGGCTGAATATCTGAGCTAGCAACTTGTTCTTTGGTCGTTACGCCGGTTAGAACCAATGCGGTCGGCAACCCAGCGCGCCTGCCCCCCAAGATGTCCGTCTCTAAACGATCTCCGACGGCCACTGTGTGAGTCGCCGGAGTCTCAATCCTTTGCAGTGCCTCGATAAAGAGGTGGGGTTCCGGCTTTCCGAATATCGTGGCTTCGCGGCCAGTCGCGATTTCGAGTGCGGCCAGGATGGCCCCATTCCCTGGGGCAAGACCACGCTCGGTTGGAAACGAGACATCAGGATTAGTTCCCAGGAAAAACGCGCCGTTCATTAGAGCATAGCTGGCTTCTGCGAGCTTCTCCCAGGTGAGTGACCAATCCATACCGACTACAACCGCGGCCACTTGGTCGCTCGACTCCTGCACCGAATAGCCGGCTTCTTCCAGGGCTTTGCGCAGAGCCGGCTCTCCGATCGCGTAGATGCTAGAACCCACCGGTACATGCTGTCTTAGGTAGCTGGCTGCGCCCACAGCGCTTGTGAGCACTTCATTTTGCCGAATGGAGACTCCCGCATTCTCCATACGGGTTCGAACCTCTTCAAAGGTTTGCGTGGCGTTGTTGGTTGCGAGAACAAACGGGATTTGGCGTTCACGGAGGATAGAAAACGTGGTTTCGACACCGGGAAGCGAGTTCCCCCCGCGCCAGAGAACCCCATCCATATCAAAGACCAGTCCCTGGAGTTCTAAAAAATCTTTCATTTAGCGAATATTTGTTCGAATGCCTTATCGGGCGTGGAGTTCGTTCTGCGTAAGTAAGGCTGGGCCCATAAAATGAAGCGGGGCGCTGAATTCAGCGCCCCGCTTAAACCTCTTTAAATATACAAGCCTACGCGGCCTCCCGGAGATCGAGATCCTCCGCGTCTGATAGTTCCTTTCCGTCCTCGCCCAAAAGCTTCGGTTGCGCCTCCCCGGAGATCACGTCTTCATCGATCACCACGCCGCGAATCTCGGGGCGGGACGGAATTTCGTACATGATTTCCAGCAGCGAATTTTCCAGGATTGATCGCAAGCCACGTGCTCCGGTCTCTCGATCGATAGCCATCTCCGCCGTAAGCTGCAGGGCATCCTCGGTGAACACCAGCTCAACCTGGTCCATGTCAAACAACCGCGTGTACTGCTTTACCAAGGCGTTTTTGGGCTGCGTGAGGATCTTTCTGAGCGACCCAACATCTAACGGATCCACGCTGACCGCCACGGGCAATCGACCGACGAGCTCGGGGATCATTCCGTAGTGCATCAGGTCGTCCGGTTCAATTCGCTTCAGGAGCTCGGATTCGTCGAAACTCGTCGCCTCCCGTTCTTCGGTTGTGCTGGGGTATCCCACTCTCCCACGGGTTCCCACTCGCTCGGAGATGATATCTGACAGGCCGTCGAAGGTTCCACCACAAATGAATAGCACGTTGGTGGTGTTGATTTGAATGAACTCCTGATGGGGATGCTTCCGACCCCCCTGAGGAGGCACATTGACATCGGCGCCCTCGATGATCTTGAGCAGTGCTTGCTGGACACCTTCGCCGGAAACGTCCCGCGTGATGCTTGGGTTGTCGCCAGATTTGCGGGCAGTCTTATCCAGCTCATCGACGTAGACAATGCCGCGCTCGGCGCGCGGCATATCGAAGTCGGCAGCCTGCAGCAACCGAAGCAGAATATTCTCGACGTCCTCCCCGACGTAGCCAGCCTCAGTTAGAGCCGTGGCATCGGCAATACAGAATGGAACATCAAGAACGCGTGCAAGAGTTTGCGCAAGCAGGGTTTTGCCAACGCCCGTAGGACCTACAAGCAAAATGTTAGATTTCTCGAGTTCGACATCTCCAAGTGGCCGGCTCGCTATCCGCTTGTAGTGGTTATAAACAGCGACGGAAAGGACACGCTTAGCATGTCCCTGGCCCACAACATATTCGTCCAGCCGGGCTCGAATTTGTTGCGGTGAGAGGGAGGGTTTCCCCACCGGCGTTAGCCCTACGGCATAAGCGCGTCCAGTGTCCCCATGTAGGATGTCTCCGCAAAGCTCTACACACTCATTACAAATAAAAACGTCATCCGGGCCCGAAATCAGGCGCTGGACTTCATCTTCGGGGCGGTCGCAAAAGGAGCAGCGCCGCGATCGGTCGTCCGCTTCGCTCATGCCAGGTTAATTTTCTACCTTTTCCTTTGCTTTCCCATCTTCCGATTTGGTGTGTTCTGCAGGTTCCAGCACCTTGTCGATCAACCCGTAATCCAAGGCCTCTTCGGCGCTCAGATAAAAGTCACGCTCGACGTCATGCTCTATAGTCTCCAATGGCTGGCCGGTGTGTTCGGCGAGTATGTTATTGATCTTCTCGCGTTGGCGCAAGATCTCCTTGGCCTGAATCTCGATATCGGTGGCTTGTCCTTGCGTGCCGCCCAGGGGCTGGTGAATGTGGATCGTGGCGTTCGGCAGGGCAAAGCGCTGGTCGGGGGTCCCCGCCGCAAGCAGCACCGTTCCGAAGGAGGCGGTAACGCCGACAGCCACGGTTTGAATCGGCGCGCTGAGCTGTTGCATCGTGTCGTAGATGGCCATCCCGGCATAGATCTGGCCACCAGGGGAGTTGATATACAGGCGGATCAGTCGCTCAGGATCCTGGGAGTCCAGCCAAATCAGCTGTGCAACAATGACGTTGCCCACCATATCGTTAATGGGCGTTCCTAGGAAAATGATGCGTTCTTTCAGCAGCAGGGAATATATATCATAGGCACGTTCGCCACGGCCGCTGGTCTCGATCACCATCGGAATCAAGGATTGGGGATCAAAGGTGTTCATTCTGGCTCCTCATTTCATTATTGTCTCGCTAACTAATACTCTCGGCAATAGGCCAGCGGTGCGCCTTCCACGGTGCAAGGAGCGCTCCAAAGAGCAAATCCAGGGCGGATTTGCACCGCAACCGGCCTATTCTTCTATGGAATCGGAATTCGATTCCTCTTCTTCGGGCTCCGGGCTACCTTCTTTAGGCTTTTCTCCGTCATCCTTGGGTTGTCCAAGCTCCGCCTCTTCGGTTTCCGGGATCGCTGATTCTTCCTCAGAATCTTCTACTTCTGGCTTCGGGTCGCCCACTAGGAGAACTACTGGTTCGTCCTCAGAATCTTCTACTTCTGGCTTCGGATCGCCCACTTGGAGAACTACTGGTTCATCCTCAGAATTTTTAATTTCTGGCTCCGGATTGCCCTTCTCGGATTTTTCCCCTTTGGCGATCGACACGAGCCTGCTGATCGCCATTTCAAACAGCAGATCATTCTCGATGCGGCGCCGCGACCGGGAGGTGTTGAGCGCCTTGACGATATTGCCTTCTGGATCTTGCACGCTTCCTGTCAGACGCTGAATGCGCCCGGAGATATCCTCATCGCCAACCTCAAGTTCTTCGTCCTCGACTACTTTGCCAAGCATAAGCGCCCGTTTGACGCGCTCTTCTGCGCGAGGGCGTAGCTCCTCACGTACATCGGCTTCCGTCTGGTTTTCCGCCTCTAGATAATCTTCAAAGGTCAGGTTTTGGGCCTCGAGACGGTGTACGATGTCATGCATTAAGTCATCGACTTCCTGATCCGCCAGCAGCGGCGGGTAGGTAATCGTGGATCCTTCGTCAAGTTTCTTCAGAACTTTGTCCGCGTATTCCGCCTCCGCTTCTCGTTCGGCGCTCTCGGCCAAGCCTTCGCGTGCCTTGATGCGCAGATCGAGCAAGGTCTTGTAATCACCTACGGCCTGGGCGAGGTCATCGCTCCACTCTGGGACAAACCGAGACTTGACTTCCTGACAAGTTACTTCGAAGGTGGCGGCCTTTCCTTGCAATTCCTCGGCAGGATACTCATCTCCAAAGGTGTGGGAGAGCGTGCGGGCTTCGCCGGCTTCAATTCCTACGAGTTTTTGAGCAATGCCAGGAAACGGCCAGTCCGTGTCCTCTTCGATCAAGAGTGAGATTCCAGACTCTTTGAGCACGCGAGCGGATTCTCCCTCTTCCGGCTCATCCAGGTTGCCCTCGATATCGATGACCGCCACGTCCGACATCTCAACCGGCCGCTCGGCGGGTTCGATGAGTGCCTGTCGCTGGCGAAGATCTTCCATCGTCGCTTCAAGAGCCTCGTCGGTGACCTCAGGGATTTCGTACTTCACTCGAACTTTGCGATAATTGCCCAACTCGATCTCGGGAGCCAGCGGCACCATGTAGCGAAGTACCAGCGGCTCTCTGCTGACAACTTCGTTGAGAGAGCCGGGAGCGAAGGGCTCGAGCTCGCTGTCTTCGAGGGCTTGCTTATATACGGCCTGCCCGAGCGCATCGAGCGCCTCATCGAAAATTGCGTCTTCGCCAAACCGACCGACCGCCACTTCGAAGGGCACCTTGCCGGGGCGGAATCCAGGAATCTTATCTTTCTTGCTCATGCGCCGCGCAGCGGATCGCATCGCCGCGTGATACCGATCGTCGGGGACCTCGACGGTGAGTTGTACTTGTCGGTCTTCCAGGGTTTCAGTATCGACTTTCAAATCAAGAAATCCTTAGTTTGGCTATGACCCTCAGTTATTTGTGACCTTCGGTTACTTATGGCCTTTGGCTACTCGTGATCGTCAGTTACCGGTGACCTTAGGTTACTTGTGACCTTTGGCTACTCGTGATCGTCAGTTACCGGCGACCTTAGGTTACTTGTGACCTTTAGTTGCCTGTGATCTTCAACACTGCGGGTTTTGGATGCCTCTCACCTCAGGCTACTTGTGACCTTTGGTTGCTTGTAACCTTTGGTTGCTGGTGGGGAAGGTGGGAGTCGAACCCACACGCCCATAGGGCACGTGGTCCTAAGCCACGCCTGTCTGCCAATTCCAGCACTTCCCCCCGGCCTCGCTTCGCCTATATCCTCTTTGTGATGCCGCCAGGCTAGCCCTCCGCGTAAATCGTTGCGCTCGCCGGAACGCGACCGGTCGCAGGATTATATCTGCCGCCGTCGTACGGTGTAAAGCGGGTACGCGTTAGATCTTTGTTTGAACGCGTATTTGGCGCTTGGAGCGAAAATGAGTACGTTATTTGTCGCCTTTGAGGACTTCATCCTGAGCCGAGAAGCGTCCCCATAACGTAGTAAAGCGGATCGTCTAAGTCTGTGTCATTCGCTGCGCGGATGGATGGATGAAGAGAAGAGCATGTCGGAGAGCCCAGCCATTCACAACCTTTAGCGAGCTCGTGATCCTAAAGATGTCTTGAGGACCCGATGTTGCCGCGCGTCAATTCGCGGCAACCGCGGATTGACCAAGAGTGTCCGATGAGCGGCGGCCTTACATCATGAACGGCGGCGCCGTAGTCCCCCGGCTACGAGTCATGCTGGCAAGTCTCCGCGCGACCGAAGGAAGGATCGACCCGACTCCAAGCAGCAACTCGGAGCCTACGGCGCTGCCCAACCAGGTCTCCAGCCTTCGGGCGAGGGCAAGCGG
>JAZGCZ010000187.1:0-6245 GCA_036477195.1 Anaerolineales bacterium
ATCCCAATTACGGATCATTACTTTGCGATCGGACATCTTCCGTGCACCCAATATTAGATCATATGTTCTATTTCGTCAACCATGAATTCCTTTAGGGTCGAAGCTGCACATATTAAATAGAAAGGGCTGAATCCAGCTGCTTATGAGACGGCCCCTAAACCGAATGTCCGGTGCCCGAGTGTCTGGGTGCCTGAGTGTCTGGGTGCCCGAGTGTCTGGGTGTCCGAGTGTCTGGGTGTCCGAGTGTCTAGCTCGCGCTAACCCGCGCGTTGAATTCCTCAATGTGCTTGTCGATCTCTTCCACTTGCTCCTGCGTACTCGTCCAGTAATCTGTGTCGTACCACTGCGCCATGATCTCTTCATAGGTGCGGCCTTGCTGTTCGACCCACGTGAAGTATTTCAGGTTGTGGATCCGGCGCCGATCGGTGTAGCGAAGCTCAAGTAAATTCTCTGTGGTGAGACCCATCAAGTAGCGAGCGAAGTCGCCCGCCGCGTCCAGATCAGTGTATTCGCCTTGCTCCTGGCGCATCTCATCCAGGCGGCTTTGATACAGATCCATCGAATCGGTGAGCACCGTGATCACCACGTCCGAGCTTCCTAATTCGTAGTACTTGGCGAACTTGATAGCCATAGATAGGTTGGCAATACCGGAAAATCCGAGCAGATCCAGCTGCTCGATGGTCGCCTCCGGCACTCCCCTGGAAGCGAGATAGCTCTGGCCGTCAGGTTCATTGAATAGCCGAGCCAGATGAACGATCACGTTATCGTCCAGATCGATCACCATGTCGGTGTTCTTGACGTTGTGGATCCAGGGCACGTGTTTATCTCCAATGCCTTCGATGCGGTGCGCGCCGAAACCATTCTCTAACAGAGTCGGACACTGAGAGGCCTCTCCAGCGGCGATCTTGCTCCCCGGGAACTGCTGCTTCAAGAGGTCTCCGCAGCCAATCGTGCCTGCCGAGCCGGTCGTGAGCACGACTCCGCGATATTCGTCGCCCGGCCCAAGCTCATGCTCGAGCACCTCCAACATGGCGTTCCCAGTCACCTCATAGTGCCAAAGGTAATTCCCAAACTCCTCGAACTGGTTGAAGATCATGAGATCTTCTCCCGACTCGCGTAGCTCCCAGGTTTTGTCAAAGATCTCCTTCACGTTAGATTCACTGCCCGGGGTCTTGATCACCTCTCCAGCGATGTTGGCCAGCCAATCGAAGCGTTCCTTGCTCATCCCTTCTGGCAAGATCGCCACCGATTTGGCTCCGAGCAAGGCCGAGTCATACGCTCCGCCACGGCAGTAGTTACCGGTGGAGGGCCAGACCGCCTTCTGGGTGGTCGGATCAAATTGGCCGGTTACCAGCGTGGGCACGAGGCAACCAAATGCCGCGCCTACTTTATGCGCACCTGTCGGAAACCATTTGCCAACCAGAGCCAGGATCCGAGCTTCCACTCCGGTCAAGCTACTGGGCAGCTCAACGTAGTTCACTCCTCCGAAACCACCTCCGCTTTCTACCGGCTCGTTCTTCCAGGTAATGCGGAAGAGGTTCAGGGGGTCGACATCCCAAAGGCCGACACTGCCAAGCTTTTCGCGGATTTCGTCGGGAATGCTGGAGGGGTCCTTCATCTGAGCGAAGGTGGGGATGACAACGCCGCGCTCTTTTGCGCGGCTGGCGGCTCGCTCTAGCCGATCTTCGTGCATGGTGAGATCAATCATGGTTACCTTTCTTTTTCGGTGACCTCCTCCGGTTCCTCGCGCAGTACATAAAGAGGTCGGTTTTTCGCCTCGTCGTAGAGCCGTCCGATGTACTCCCCGAGAATTCCCAGAGAGATAAGCTGAACGCCGCCCAAGAAAAGCACCGCGATGAGCGTTGTGGCCTGACCCGAGAGCTCTGCCCTCCCCGACAATCGAATATAGATAACGATCGGGATGGCCAGGATAGCCAGCGCTGCACTAAGAAAACCGAAATAGGTCGCGATCTGTAGTGGAAAATAGGAAAAGCCGGTTACGGCATTAATTGCCAGGCGGAGCATTTTGCGGAAGGGATACTTGGTCTCACCTGCTTGTCGTGCGGCGCGCTTGTATGGAACACCGATTTGTCTAAAACCTACCCAGGCGGTCATTGCGCGTGGGAAACGATGATGCTCACGCATTTTCATCAACGCCGCTACCACTTTGCGATCCAGCAAGCGGAAGTCGCCCGCGTTAAGCGGGATATCCACTTCCGTAATGCTGTTGATCACCCGGTAAAAAACTGCCGCCGTGGCGCGCTTGAACCAGCCTTCCCCTTCGCGCTCCGTGCGCACGGCATAGACCACCTCGAAGCCTTCGCGCCATTTCTCAGCTAGCTCGGAAATGAGCTCTGGAGGGTCCTGTAGGTCGGTATCGATGATGACCACTGCCTGCCCGCGGCTGTAGTCCATCCCGGCTGTCACCGCAATCTGGTGTCCAAAGTTGCGTGAGAAGAGCACCGGGCGCACCCGGACGTCTTCAAAAGCAAGGTCGCGAATGATTTCTGAGGAACCGTCCGTGCTGCCATCGTCCACCAGCACGAGCTCCCACGGCTCACCGATGCCATCCATGGCGGCCTGGACCCGGTCGTAAAAATTCCGAAGGGTCTCGACTTCGTCGTACACTGGCCCGACCACTGAAAAAGTCGGTTCTGCGCTAGCTGTTTTGGCTTCCATCTAGGTTTCTCATCCGCCGATATGCTATGCCATTCTGGCGAAAAAAGCACGTGTTCGGATTCTCTTAGAGTCGTCCCTGGCTTGATTTGGCTATGCGCAGCGAGTCTTGTACAGTTAGCGCACGATTTCTCTCAGAGCATCGAGCGTTGGCTCGATGATCGGAGCATCCCCTGAGGCGCGCATGGCGCCCAGGACATCCTTAAGCCCGCTGCCGGTGATCACAACTACTATTCGCTCATCCGGCGTCACCAAGCCTACCTGCACGGCGGCTTTCAGGCCCGCATACGCGGCTGCCCCGGCCGGCTCCGCGAACAGCGCTTCATGGCCGAGTGTGGGGATGGCCTCCAGTATCGCTTCATCCTCAATGGCGATCATCGCCCCACCCGTTTCGCGCACCGCTCGCAATGCCCTCAATCCGTCCCGCGGTAGATCGACCGAAATGCTGTCCGCTAATGTTTCCGATTGCACGGGTTGGATCTCATTCGTGCCTGCCTCAAAGGCGTTGGTTACGGCCGCCGATCCCGTTGATTGAATGCCGTAGAGTCGGGGGATTTGATTGATCCAATCCAGCTCAAACAGATCCTTGAAGCCCTTGTGCAGCCCGGTGATGATATTGCCATCTCCGACCGACACGAAAACCGCTTCCGGCGACTCCCAACGATCGACTTCCAGCCCAGAGAGCTGCTCACAGATTTCGAAGGCGGCGGTTTTCTTTCCTTCGACTGTAAACGCGTTATAGCCAGTATTGCGACAGTACCAGCCGAATTCTTCCGCGGCCTCGAGCGAGAGATCGAAGGCCTGATCGTAGTTGCCTTCAATGAGGATTACTTGTGCCCCAAAGATCAATAGCTGAGCAACCTTGGCTATTGGCGCGTTGGCTGGCGCAATGATGACCGCCGGGACATTAGCGGCGGCCGCCATTCCAGCAAGCGCGGCGCCTGCATTGCCAGTTGAGGCGGTGACTACCGTGTCCGCGCCAATCTCGGTAGCACGTGCTACAACCACTGCGCTTGCGCGATCCTTAAAGGATGCGGTCGGATTCCGCCCGTCGTCCTTGAACCATAGGTGGTGCAAGCCAAGGTCGGCCGCAATCTGACCAGATTTCAGGAGCGGCGTCCAGCCAACCGCTCGAAGCTGGGTACCCTGATTTCCAGGATCCTCAACTGGGAGCAGGGGCAGGTAGCGCCAAAGGGTATTTTCTCGGCCAGACGAGATCGTCTCCACCGAGACCGCCTCTCGAATGGCGGAGTAATCGATCCTGACATCGAGGTTGCTCCCATCCTCTGGACAGACGTAAATCACTTCGGCGGGGCCGTACTGCTCACCGCATTTCGAGCATTGATAGCCAATGAAGTTCATCGAACCAAGGGGGGAGGTGCGAGTTTAAATGGGGGCAACCAAAACTGAACAATTTTCAACCCGCGATTCACAAACCTCGCTCTCCACGAACGTAGGGCAACCCCAGGGCCGCCGGCGCGCCCATTCGCTTACGCAACGCCTCGCGTGAGCCGATGATAAGCACCACAATGACGAACACAAACGGAAGCATCTGTAAGAAGAAACCGTAGTATGGGTTGAAGAAGAATGGATTTCTGAGCCCGAGCAGCAGCTGCGGACCCTGGATATCGAGGATCGTTCGACGAAGCGCTCCGAACGCGTAAGCGCCGAAGGCAGCCCTCCAAGGGTTCCAGGCCGCAAAGATCACCAACCCGACCGCGATCCACCCCAACCCGCCCGTCGTCAGCTCACTAAACCATCCCGGTGATACCGCCAGGCTGATCGTGGCACCTGATAAGCCTGCCAACAATCCCCCCACGAACACATACGCATATCGCTGTCGGTAGACGTTGATGCCCATCGCGTCCGCGGCGGACGGGTTCTCGCCGACTGCCCGTAAGTGCATTCCCGGGCGGGTGCGGTTGATATAAAACCAGGAGAACGGAACCAGCAAATAGCCCACGTACGCCAGGATGCTTTGGTTAGTGAAGAAGATTGGCCCGATGACGGGAATAGAGGACAGAATGGGGATGGTTAACTTGGGCAGCAGCGAAATCGTGCCGGCCTTGCTGAGTCCCTCTCCGAACACGAGAGCCAGGCCCACCCCCAGAAAGGTCAGCGCCAGGCCGCTCACGACTTGATCGGCCTGGAAATGGATCGTGACAACGCCATGCAGCATCGAGAGCGCGCCTGCGGCCAGCATCGCCACAACGATTCCCAATAACCCGTTTCCAGTTGCAACGGTGATACTGAAGGCGCTCATCGCGCCGATAAGCATCATGCCTTCCAGGCCTAGATTCATGATGCCAGAGCGTTCGGCGAAAATCTCTCCGATGGTAGCGAACAGCAGCACGGTTCCCGTTGCGATCCCGGCATGAAGGATGATGATCGGATCCATCGGCCGCCTACGCTGTTCGCCGTACCAGCCGTACGTGATATCGCAAAAATACTTCGCTCGCGATCAGCATGAACAGGATGATCCCCTGGATGAGTCGCGGTACTCCCGAGGGTTGGATTTCGCGACCCGCCAGAATCAATCCCCCGAAGAGGATCGAAACCGGGATCACAAGCAACGGATTCAGCTTGGCCAGCCAGGCGATGATGATTCCGGTGAATCCGTAACCTGGCGAGATCGAACCTTGCAATCGGTGGATGACTCCCGCGATCTCGGACATCCCGCCCATGCCCGCGATGCCCCCTGAGAGCATCAGCACGAGAACGGTATTGCGCGTGATCTTGATGCCCGCATATTTCGCCGCGCGTGGATTATCTCCGATAAGACGAATTTCGTACCCCCACAAACTGCGGAAGAGAATGTACCAGGCGATGATCGCAACCACTACCGCGAGGATGAAACCGGCGTGGGTGGTAAGCCCTCTCATGATCGGAAACTGCTCGGCTAAATCTGAGAGCCTGGGCAGCCACGCGGCGCGCTGAAAGGTTCGCGTCATTTGGAAGCCGCCCTCGCTCCACACGCCAAAGATGAAGTAGTTAACCAGCGCGAACGCGATGTAATTTAGCATCAATGTCGTAATGATTTCGTTTACTCCCAAACGCGCCTTCAATATGCCGGGGATGAACCCCCAAGCCGCACCAAACATTGCGCCGGCGACGGCCATAACGGCCAGCGTCACAACCCGCGAGGCGTCTTCGGAGACCACGCCGGCCAGGATGACGATGCTTGCTCCCAGGGCCCCCATGAAGAACTGACCCTCGGCCCCGATGTTCCAGAGCTTCATCTTGAAGGCCACCGCGCAGGCGGTGCCAGTGAAGATAAGCGGGGTAGCCTTGACCAGCGTGTCCGAAAAGACTCCCAGGCTGCCAAATGCGGCGCCGGCGATATGCGCATAGGCTCGGAACGGATTTCCGCCGACGAGGGCGAGCACAACCGCGCCCATTACTAAGGCAAGTAAGACCGCCACCAGTGAGACCAGGGGTGCCAACCAGCGCGGGGAGTCCATTCGGGGCTCGATTTGAAGTTCCAACGGCCAGCGGAAGGATCGGCGCTCCGTCGTGGTGCTGCTCACGCGGCCGGCTCCTCGGCATGAATTTTCGAGCCACCCGTCATGA
>JAZGCZ010000188.1:0-6681 GCA_036477195.1 Anaerolineales bacterium
CGTACAGCAGGCTTATGCCCGACACCAGCCCCACGTAGGTCACCGCACTTACAAGCACGGTGATTACAGGCTCGACCTCGCCCGCGGGGTACATGAGAGAGAGCGTGAGCCAAGCTCCGTTGCTCACCAGTGCGAAGGCGAGCGTCAGGGCCATCCAGTCGTCCGATCGGCGCCAGAACACCACCACTCCAATGAACACATGAGTGATTACGAGGAGCAGAAAGAGGGCGGTCAGATAGCTGGCATAGCCGCCCAGAGTCAAATTCAACGCGTCAATGGAGCGCGCGTCCACGCCAGATGAGAAACTTTCATGGAGATCTGAAATTCCCAGGCCGACCAGAACAACAATCAGCACGGTAAGCGATATCCAGGCTATGCGCGCGAGCGTGATTGCTCGAGTGGGTGTGGTTTTACTTTCAATCAATGAGATGTCTCATTGCTAGTTACTGAAGAGTTCGCAGGTACAGCCAAATCGCGTGAAGTTCGCCATCGGTGAGCTTTCCCACCCGTTCCCAGGGCATCAGGCGAGGATCTAAATCCTCTCCACGTGGAGTTTCTCCGGTTCGCAAGGCCGTGATGAATTCCTCCTCGCTCCAGTCGGAAAGGTCGCCACTTGCTCTGAGATCCAGGCCGGCTCCGGCTCCAGGGCCGCCGCTCAGGGCAGGCCCGTGGCAGATTCTGCATGCGGTGGCCAGATATTTGCCATATGCGACCGTTGCTCCAGGCTCAGGTGAGGGTGGACGGGGCCCGAAATGATCGATTACTTCGGCTGGTATCAAATTCGGGTTGCTCAGGATCGAGAGTTGATAGAAGGGTCCGAGCCGCCGCTCAGGAAGCTCGTTGTCAACCGGTTCCACGCTCTTCACATAGGCGATGACTGCTCCGAGATCTTGATCGCTGAGCGAGTAGAAAGCTTCGGAGGGCATCTCGATCAGCGGAGTGCCGTCTTCATCGACCCCGTGCCGAATTGCTAGTATCCATTCCTCATCGGAAGTGTCCGATCCAATGCCGCCCGCTCCGCCCGTAAGGTTTTTGGCCGCGATCCGCCCGGTGAGCGGGTCGTTGAACTGCAGCCTTCCGCCCAAGTCGTCTCCATGGCACTCCTTACAAAAGAGAACCGTGTCGATAAGGTGCATCCCGCGCTCGATAGAGGCTTGATCCTCAGGAATCTCTATCAATTCCACAGGAACTTCGTAGACCCTACTGAGGCGCTCATCGACCTGCCGGCCCATGACGAATCCACCCAAGACAATCAGAGCTATTGCGGCAACGACCAGTATCACCAAATATCTGAAGATACGTGGCAATCTACCCCTCCGTTTTATGACTGAGTGATTGGCTCAACTTTGTACGGCTTGTTTTATGTTTTCTGATCCCCCGCGGGGTTCCAGCAGCAGCTGTGTCGCCTTCCGAGCATGAATGTAGGTCACCCAGGTCAGCAGCAGTGCAGTCACGGGATGGAATGCGGCCACGATTGGCAGATCATCTTTCAAGCCGGGCAGCGAGATATGGACGATATGAATCACAGTCATCGCCACCAGCCATACAGTCAACCGGCGAGGGATCCAAGCCAAGAGCCCGACAATGATAAGGGCTAAGAGTGGCAGCTCAGCCCAATAGCCGAAATCCACGTGTACGCTCCAATATGTCCGACTCACAAACAGGGACATCCCCGCAAGGAAGAAGGGGACGATGACGCTTACCAGCTCGAGCCAGGATAATCCAACGTAAATGTAACGTGCTATTTTCCGCATGACTACCTCCAAAACCCCGAAATTAGAACGGCTTGAACATCATAAGCCAGAGGATCACCAACGTGCCGCCAAAACCCAGAACTGCCATCGGCAATGGCCTTAGCTTCGCCTGAACGGCCAGGACTTCCTCTTCGCTGGCGGCTTCGATGGGTGGATGGTCTTTGCTGCCTTCAAAATACCGCATCCCCAGCGCCTTGCGCAGTTTGTGATATTGCGCCCGGCTGGACCATCCCATATAGATGCTCATGCCGAGCAGGATTGCCAGAGAAGTCCAGATCCATCCCTGGCTCCACCAGCGCCCCATAAAGCCCGCGATAACACCACTGACGAACAACAGCAGGAACGATAGAGCAAAACTGGGCCAGCTATAGCCCGAAATGTCGAGCAGCGTGCGCATCCGCTCCGGATCGCGCTCCTTATGAATTTGAAAGGTCATGAACGTTGTGCCTCCATGAGCCAGCATGAAAGACATAGCCCCCAGAACATGAAGAAACACTAACCAACTGTACATAGCAACCCTCCTACTAGAACGGTTGGAACATCATCAGCCATAGGATCAGACCAAGCGCGGCGAAGCCGGTGATGGTCAGCAGCATGGGGCGGCCCTTGGCCTGCTCTGCGGCCAGTTCCTCATCCGTCGCCGGGATGGGCTCCTCGCCCTTCTTGTCGCGGGGAGATTTGTATTTTTCAGGATCGATCATGTACGAGATCCGATCGAAGTTGTTCCTGCCATAACCACCCATCACAAAAGAAATTACGAGAAAGACGACTATTGCGATCCAGATCCAGGCTTCGCTCCAGAAACGTCCCATGAACCCCAGAACGATCCCGCTGATGAGCGAAACCATCATCGAAATTCCCCCCACCACTCCGCCTGATTCCCGCATCTTCAGCAGCAGTTTAATGCTCTCTCGACCCTGCTCACGCTTGAGTCCGTAGCTCGCGCTGGCGGTCGCGCCGTGGAATAGGAAGAACCCCAGAGCGCTAGCAACGTGCAAATATAGGATGATCTGATACGCCATAAGAGAACCTCCCCACTGTAAACACTAGGCATAAAGCGTCCAAAAACGTTACGGTGTGTGCGGCCTTGGAGATCTCGTAGCGCGGCCGTTGTACAATCGCGGCATGGATCTCAAACTCTGGATCCTGGGACCGCCCAGAATCGAGGTCGGAGGAGAACCGCTTCGAGTCGACACTCGCAAGGCGACGGCCCTGTTGATCTACTTAGCCGAACGAGGTGAATCGCAACGGCGAGAAAGCCTGGCGGCAATGCTTTGGCCGGAGAGCGACTCATCCCATTCAAAAGCGGCCCTGCGACGGACCCTTTCTGCATTACGAAAAGCGGTCGGTGGGGAGTGGGTCTCTGCCGATCGCGACACGGTTTCGCTGACCGCCCCCTGGCTCGACACTGGAGAATTCCGCGCGCTTCTTGACAGTACTCGGGAGCATGGGCATGTGCCAGGGGAAATCTGCGCACAGTGTCTCGAGCCGCTCTCGGCGGCCGTCCAATTGTATAGAGACAGCTTTCTATCCGGTTTCACCCTCCCCGATAGCCCCGAATTCGACGAATGGGAATATTTCACAGCACAGTCACTCCTTAGACAGTACGAAGATGCGCTTCACCGTCTGGTACGGGTCCATGAGCGCGGCCAGAACTACGAACTGGCCATTGATTACGCCCATCGACGATCGGCGCTCGATCTGCTTAATGAGTCGGCTCACCGCGATCTGATGTCTCTCCATGCGCGCCTCGGCCAGCGAGGAATGGCGATGCAGCAGTACCGGGATTGTGTTCGGGTGCTCCAGGAGGAACTCGGAACGTCTCCGCTCGAGGAGACGGTCGAGCTGTATGAGCAAATCAAGGCCGGGAAGTTTGTTATGGTCGAGCCCCGTAATGAAATTTCGCTGGTCAAGCCTGAGCCGCTGAGCGAGCTTGGCAGATTGCCCCTGGTGGGAAGGCAAGAGGGGTTGGCTCAGATCCAGGCAAGCTATTCCCAGATCAAGCAGAGCCCGAGATTGGTGCTCATTGAGGGCGAAGCGGGTGTAGGAAAGACGCGTTTGGCGGAGGAATTTCTCGAAGGGTCAACCGCGAGTGTCCTGCAGGCTCGCTGTTACCGTGGCGAGTCATCCGTTGCATATCGCCCCTGGATCGATGCATTGCGCCCCTCGCTAACAGTAGATGACTCCAGAGAAAAGCTCGGTGCACTACCCCCGATCTGGTTAACCGAAGCGGCTCGGTTGCTACCCGAGATCCCCGATCTTTACCCACAGGTGGATCTACCGTCCCCTGAGCTGCCGGCCAGAGGTCGGGATCGATATATGAATGGCCTGGTTCAGGTACTGGGAGCATTGGCCAGTGGCGACGCACCAGGAGTGCTGTTTCTCGACGATTTGCAATGGGCCGACGAGGCCTCGCTCGATCTCGTTGCATACCTGATGCGGCGAGGCCCGACCCCGCCGGTCTTCGTGTTGGTCACCTGGCGCGCGGAGAGCGCGGCAGATGAACAACGGTTACGAGCCTGGATCGCTAGCTTGCCTCCCGATTCCGCGCAGGTTGTTTCCTTATCCCTGCTTACGGAGCAAGATGTGGCGGAGCTGGTGGTGTCCATAAAGAGCTCAGCGCCAGCCCGGAAGCTATATGAAGAGACCGAGGGCCTGCCACTGTTTCTAACAGAGTATCTTGCGGCTTTGGAGGCAGGGACGATCGAGGGCCAGGGGGGACAATGGAGCCTTCCCACTCCGGTCCATGAGATTTTGTCCACCAGGCTCAATTCAATCCCCGGAGCCGGTAAGCAACTGCTGGGTGCGGCCGCGGTCATTGGACGATCCTTCGAATTTGAGATCCTCCGTACGGTAAGCGGGCGTAGCACAGAGGAGACAGTATCTGGATTAGAGGCGCTGATGGGGGCCGGCTTCGTTCGCGAATATTCCGAGCAACAATCCCCGCTAGGGCCGTCCTACGATTTCAAGCATGACAGATTCCGGGAGCTGGTCCTAGCCGAAACAACCCGGGCCAGACAGCGATTGCTGCATGCTCGGGCGGCGGAAGCGCTGCTTCACTTGCGCGGGGGGGAAGCAAGCGGAGCGGTGGCGAGCCGAATTGCGCGACATTATGAATTGGCCGGCAATGAAGACGGCGCAGCCGAGCACTACTACAAGGCGGGGAACCATGCCCGCAGCCTCTACGCCAACGACGAGGCAGTCTCTCACTATCAGAACGCTCTTGCGCTGGGCTACAGTGAGCCCGGACAGCTACATGAGGCTATTGCTGACATGCAGACGCTCATGGGCCAATACGACATCGCTGCCCAGGAATACGAGGCAGCCGCCGCTTTTCAATCCGACGGTTGCGCAGCTCGCATTGAGCATAAGCTTGGCGGTCTCTATGAGCGCTGGGGCAAACGAGACAGCGCCCTCAGCTACTACGAATCGGCTGCTGAAGCGACAGAGGACAATGGGAGTCGGGCGCGCGTCTATGCGGATTGGAGCCTGACCGAGCATCGTCAAGGTCGCGATAGTAGATCGCGCGAGCTGATTGAGCTGGCATTGACGGATGCGAAAAGCGCTGACGACCCGCATGCTCTCGCACAATGCCACAATATCTTAGGAATTCTTGCCCGAGCCGAAGGGGACGGCGAGGCGTCGCAGAAGTATCTTGCTCAGAGTCTCGAATTTGCCAAACTCCTAGATGATGCTGGAGCACGCGCCGCGGCGCTAAACAATTTGGCGCTTGCCATGGCCAACCAATCCAAGCTAGATGATGCGGTGCGGCTCGAGCAAGAGGCGCTCGAAATCACTGAGGCGCTCGGCGACCGGCACCGATCAGCGGCAATCCACAGCAATTTGGCTGATATGCTGCATCAAGCCGGGGACGAGCAGGCAGCAAAAGATCATCTCACACAGTCCGCTGCGCTCTTTGCAGAGGTTGGGGTAGCGTCGGGCAGCGGGCTAGCGTCGGGGAGCTATGAACCAGAGATTTGGAAACTTGTTGAGTGGTAGCAGGGCGCACTAAGAGGCGAGAGCAGTTGATTCTGGAGGGGTGCCTGCAAACCCCTCTTAAAGTACTTGGACAATTAATCGAACATCCCGCTCGGTCTGCACAGCTTGTAGCTGCGAACTAACTAGTCCGGTTTCCATTCGATGAGTGCACCTGCCACCCAGGTAGGCGGTTCGGCACTGTAAAGCTCGGTGGCGTCAGTCACGGCAATATCCAGGATCTTGCCCGTTAGCGGTCCGCGAAGGTAGCGGAACACCTGGCCCGCATCACGGCCGTCACTTTTGGCCTCCACGCAATGCTGGTTGTAGCCCCAATAGTCGCCCCGCTCGAGCAGCTCAATCCCTTCACCGATTTTCTGACGGGCCAATTCGATCCCACCCTGTTCGGGGTAAAGTGCATTTTCTGACGGGTCCCCATACCCAATACCATGATGAAACGGGTCAACCGTCGTGACGATCGCGGCCCCTTCGCATTCTGCCCGGAGCTCTTCAATGCCAGGCAACAACTCGGGTTTCCCGCCGGCCAGATAAGGGTAGCGTTCGATTACTTCGGGTCCTTCAACGCCACGCCGGTTGGTCTCCGCCTTCCAGAAGTGCCGGAAGCTATATAAGGCGTGATCGCTCAGCCACTCCGCACGTCCTGTAATCCCGGGTCCTTGAATACCCCAGGTCTCCTCCGCACTCGGATCCCCTCCATCTGCAACGCGCACCCGGGCAGCTTCCATTTCGTCCGTGAACGCGTGTAACACACTGATCACGACTACTCGCTCGGCGCCGGAATCCAGGCAGCCCTGAACCGCAGCCGCGATCTGGTGCCCGCAATCTGCCACACCCGCGTGCGGGAAGGCGATCACTCCGCCCACCCTCAATGTCTCCGCGAAGTCCCATTGCCTTCCGGCCTCCAGCAGCCGATTCGTGCCCGCTTCGCCGA
>JAZGCZ010000189.1:0-4781 GCA_036477195.1 Anaerolineales bacterium
ATCATGAAACCCAATTGGCTGATCGTGGAATAGGCGAGCACGCGCTTGATGTCAAATCTGGCGACCGCGATGCTGGCTGCAAGCAGCGCGGTACCGGCTCCGATGATCGCGATGATGTCCGGGGTTATGGTCGCCAGCTCAAGCAGTGCGGCATTGCGCACGAGCATGTAGATGCCGGCGGTCACCATTGTGGCGGCGTGAATCAGAGCCGAGACCGGAGTTGGTCCTGCCATCGCATCCGGCAGCCAGACGAAGAGTGGGATTTGAGCCGACTTGCCGGCCGCGCCAACAAATAGAAAAAGAGTGATAGCGGTGGCAGCGGTAGCGGCCGCTGGGCCCATGACGGCCGCTTCGTGAAAGACCTCCTCGAAAGTCAGGGTGCCAAAGAACCAGAACGTGATGAGCATGGCGAAAAGGAATCCCAAGTCTCCGATGCGGTTGACGAGGAAGGCCTTCTTGCCTGCCAAGGCATTTCCGATCCCGTCCTTACCTTTCTCGTACCAAAAGCTGATCAGAAGGTATGAACTCAATCCAACGCCTTCCCAGCCCACGAACATTGTGAGGTAGCTGTCTCCTGTGACCAGAAGCAACATAGCGGCCATGAAGAGACCAAAGTAGACAAAAAATCGCGGGTACCGCGATGGGTCGCCCTGAAAAAGTACATCGTCGTGCATGTAGCCGACGGCATAAATATGGATCAAACCCCCAACCCCCGTCACCATAAGCATCATAGTGACCGACAAGGTATCGATCTGCAGCGCCCACTCGACTTCAAGCTGTCCGATTACGATCCATTCCGCGATGTGTACCGTGGCGCCACCTGGTTCCATTCCCAGCGCGATGAACTGTAGAAATGCAATCACAAACGCGAGGCCAACCGCGACGCTGGCCACGAACCCCACGCCGCGTTCTCCCATGCGACGACCGACAATCAGGTTCAATAACAATCCCAAGAGCGGGAAGATGATCAAGAGCGGGGCCAGGCCGAACAGCGTTTCCGCGGTCATCCCCTGAGATCGCTCACCCTATCGACATCGATGCTGCTCCGGTTACGGTAAATGGAAACAATCAGCGCCAGGCCGACCGCTACTTCGGCCGCCGCGACCGCAATAACGAAGAACACGAACACCTGGCCTCCTAGAACCTCCCTGGACCGCGCAAAACCAACGAATGCCAGGTTGGCTGCATTCAGCATGAGTTCCACGGACATGAACATCACAATGGCATTTCGCCGAATCAGCACCCCCATCGCCCCGAGCGTGAACAGCACGCCGGAGAGAATCAGGATGTGCGTCATTGAGACTCCGGGAATCAAATCGTTCGCTCCCAGCGCGTCAGGACAATAGCGCCCACCATCGCCGCCAGCAGCAGGAGCGAGGTCACCTCAAAGGGAATTAAGTATTCGTTGAAGAGCAATGTTCCCACGCTGGCCGGACTGCCGAAGCCCTGCTTAACCGCGGCGAATTCCTCTGCGGGTTCGACGGGCAATACGAGCGCAACGATCAGGAACGCAATGATCAACGAATAACTAAGCACCAGCGCGGCTGCAAATTGCCAGCGGTGGCCTGGCTCGGACTCGACATTTTCCGTCCCTAACAACATGATCACGAATATAAACAGGACCATGATGGCGCCCGCATAGACCGCCACCTGCACCATGGCAATGAAAGGCGCTGAGAGGAGCAGGAAAAGCACGGCGATGGTCAAGAAAACAATGACTAGGAAGAGCGCCGAATACACCGCATTGCGGCTCACGAGCATCGCGATTGCCGCGGCGATCGCGACGGCAGCCAAGCCAAGGAAGATTGCGAATTCAACGGTCATTCGTTCTTTCGATTTAATTCGCTTCGCGCACGGTTTTCAAACCGTTCAAGCGCAAAATGTTCGGTTCCGACCCTTACTTCGGATCGTCCATTTCCGGGATGGAACGATCAAATTCTCCGGGAGTCGTCTTCATCGGAGTAGGTTGTCCCGTCTTTGGCACCGGCACAAGCAGCATCTCACGGGTGTAGATCGCATCTCGACGATTTGTATAGGAGAGCTCGTAGTTGTGTTCGAGGACGATGGCCTCGGTCGGGCACGCATCTTCGCAATACCCACAAAAGATGCAGCGCAGCATGTTGATCTCATAGGTGCTGGCGTAGCGTTCCCCCGGAGAATAGCGGTCCGTATCGGTGTTCTCAGCCGACTCCACAAAGATGGCATCCGCGGGGCAGGCGGCCGCGCA
Organism: Anaerolineales bacterium; assembly: GCA_036477195.1. Taxonomy (GTDB): domain Bacteria; phylum Chloroflexota; class Anaerolineae; order Anaerolineales; family E44-bin32; genus JADFRG01. The sequence continues at coordinate 2,228 of JAZGCZ010000189.1, forward strand.
AAGCGAGCAGCCGATGCATTTCTCTAATCCATTGTCGTAGCGCTTCAGTTCGTGTCTCCCCTTAAAGCGCTCTCGTACCGGGCGTTTGACCTCAGGATATTGGTAGGTCACCGGCCGCTCAAACATCATGGACAGCGTAGTGCCTAATCCGCGCAAGATTTCAAGTGGCTTCATAAATTCAACACCACGATAAGTCCGCCCGTGATGACGATATTGAGCAGCGCGACCGGCAGCAAGACCTTCCATCCGAAGGCCATCAGACGGTCATAGCGCAGCCGCGGCAGGGTGGCGCGAATCCAAATCATAAAGAAGAGAATCACGACCACCTTTGAGAAGAGATAGACCGGGCCCAGCAACCCGATGCGATCCACAAAAGGTCCCCAATAACCTCCAAGGAAAAGGGTAGCGGCTATAAAGCTGATCGCGATCATCTTTCCATACTCGGCCATAAAAAAGAGCGCGAATTTCATTCCCGAATATTCGGTATGGTAGCCAGCGGTTAGCTCCTGCTCCGCTTCCGGCATATCGAACGGTGCTCGATTGACTTCGGCGATCGCAGCAATCATGAAAATTAGGAACCCAATCGGCTGCAGGACCGCGTACCAGAGACTTCGTTGGTCGGCCACGATTTCGGCCACACTCATCGACCCGGAGAGCAGGATCGGGCCGACGATGGCTAGCCCCAATGCAAGCTCATAGCTGATCATTTGGGCTGAGGCGCGCAGCCCGCCCAGCAGCGAGTATTTGCTGTAGGAGGACCAGCCGGCAATTACGATCCCATAGACCGTGATCGAGGCGATCGCCAGAATGTAGAGCACGCCTACATCGATCTCGGATGCTAACCCTAAGCTGATCTGCTGGCCGAATAGCTCTATGTCGGGCCCCAGGGGAACCACCGCTAACAGAAGCAGCACAGGTACCACCGTAATGATGGGAGCCAAGATGAAGAGCACTTTGTCGGCTCGGTCCGGTATCAGCTCCTCTTTGAACATGAGCTTGATCCCATCAGCAACGGGTTGCAGAATACCCGCTGGCCCAGCTCGATTAGGGCCGATGCGGGCTTGCATCCGGGCCAGCGCGCGTCGCTCAAACAGCGTTAGGTAGGCGAATCCGCCCAAGATGATCGTGATGAGCACCAAGGATTTGATGGACCATTCGATCAAGCTCCCCAACTCGATTGTCACTTCGGGCGCCTAACCGTTACGGTGGTTGGCTCCGAAAGAGCCAGACCGACGCCGCGAGGCACCAGTGCGGAGCCAATGGGTACTTCGGTGCTCGCCTCGAATTTCAACCGCTCCACTCTCCCGTCCCAGACGATCTCCGCCTCTCCCACATCAGAGAGGCCAAGCCGTTCAATTTCACTGGGGTGCAAAGTCATCTGAAGTTGAGCGATCCGTGTCTCCAGCAATTTGGAATCTCGCAACGTGCTGCCTCGGTCATACAGCTTGGTAACCGGCACGATGAGCAGATCCTTCTTGGCGCTTGCCCTGGGAGGCGCCTTCCACTTCAAGGGGCGGCCGGTACCTTGCGGTGCCAGCTGGACACCCAGCCCCTGCTTGTTGGCGTACGCTGTTCCACCGAAGTACATGTCCGCACCCCCGACCTCTGGCCACTGCGGTTCCACTGCTGCCAGATCATCGTAGCTAAGCGCGGAGTAGTCTCGAACAGTGCTAGCGATCCGCTCAAAAACGAGTGGAGCCGCCGACCCCTCTAGATCGAGCTCCAGATGCTTGGCCAATTCCGCCGCAATCTTCCAATCCGGAAGGCTCCCCGAATGCTCGTTCACGGCAGGGTAAACACGTTGGACTCTACGCTCGCCATTGGTGAATGTGCCTGCCCGCTCGACGAAGGATTGGGCAGGCAAGACCACGTCTGCCAGCTCCGCCGTGGCGGTAAGGAATAAGTCTTGGACGATGAGCATCGAGAGCTTCTTGAGTACGGTCTCCGAACCCGGCTCATCAGCGACTAAGTCGGACCCCACAATATAGCCCGCCTTCGCACCTTCGAGGGCATTGTTCAGTCCTTGCGGCTCCGGTCGGAAGCCCATATCCCATGCGCCCTGCGTGTTGGCGCGCGGCCAGACCGCTACGAGCCCGTTTTTCGACTGACCCAGGCGGCCTTTGGACTCGATCAACAGGGCGCAGGCACGCGCCAGCGCCTCGGTTCCGGCATAATTCAGTCCCTCCCGGCCGTAGAAAACGATCGCATTCCTTGCCCTTTTGAAAGCCCTAGCGGCCGACTTCAGTTCACGATCCCCTTCAAATCGTGCGAGCTCCGGATCTTCCCCACTAAATTGGAGCAGGCCAAGAGCGCTGTGCACCGCTCGTCCCGAGCCATAGCGCAGGTTGTGCTGAGCGTATTTGTCAAGGCGGGTCGCTCGGGCATTTGCCACGATTATTGTGGCGCCCCGCTCCGCGGCCTGTTTGAGGCGCAGCCACCAGATGGGCGCTTCCTCATGCAGATCCGTAGCGATCACGAGAACCGCATCTCGCTTTCCCAACTCGCCGAGGTTTGTCCCCAGCCCGAGACCGTAGCGCTGAACAAGGTTTCCTCC
>JAZGCZ010000019.1:0-3981 GCA_036477195.1 Anaerolineales bacterium
AGATCCCCAAGCGGATTGATGGCCGAAGCCGCGTCGCCGAATTGGGTTGTGTAACCCAGCAGTATCTCCGTCTTATTTCCGGTACCTATCACCAGGCCCTTAAATTCGGTGGACTGATCGTACAGAACGATCATGCGCATGCGGGCCATGACATTTCCACGGCGAACCTGCTGATCCTCAGGAATGCCAGCAATCAGCGCATCTACCATTTCAGAAATTGGCAGAGTCTTCTCCTGAACGCCGGTCATTTCAATTACCAGTCCCGCATGCTCGACCGAATCGGGCGAGGAATCGGCATAAGGCATCCGCACTGCCAAAACATTTTCTGGGCCCAGCGCCTCAGCGGCCAGAGTGCAAGCCAAGGCGGAATCGACGCCACCGGACAGCCCGACGACGGCGCGATCGAATCCTGCCCGGGTCGTCTCGCTGCGGATGAAGCCGGTGAGGATCTTTCGGGCGAGTCCAGGGTTGATTTCTAGCTTGATTTCGTCTCGCGTCATTCGGTATGTTTTCTTAGGCCGCGCCCTCCGAGCATACGGGAGTGTCGGATGCGTATCAATTCGCGTTGGACTAACTCGGTTCGCTCATCGCGGAGCAACGGAAGTCGAGTGCGTGCGCGATGCAATTGATGTAGATCAAGATCCGCAACAAATAAACTCTCCTCGTGATACGGGCCTCGCGCAACAAGTTCACCATGAGGATCGAACACCACAGATCCACCCCAGAACCCCAAGCCGTCTTCAAAGCCAACCCTGCCCACATTCGTGACGAAGGCGGTGAACAGGCTGGCATAAGCCTGCGCTACGTGCTCCACCCAGCGGGCAGATTCGAGCGCTTCCTCGGTGTCGAGCCCGCGACCGGGAGAGGCGGATATGAAAAGGAAGAGGTCAGCGCCGTCCAACCAAAGCAAATAAGGCGGCGAGGCATGCCAGAAATCTTCGCAAATGAGAACCCCTAGCCGTCCAAGAGGAGTGTCGAATGCCCGGATGGAGTCGCCCCAGGCGAAGAAACGTCCCTCATCAAACAGACCATAGGTCGGAAGGTAGACCTTCTGATGGACATGCAGGATCTCGCCTCGTGATAGATAGGCAGCCGAGTTGAAGAATCGATTTCGGCTATCCAGCTGGACGAACCCTACTAACACGTCTACATTTCGGCTGGCCTCAAGCAACGGTTTGAACATCGGGCCTTCCGCATCTGCAGGGCGTGCGACGGCTGAAGTGAGGTCCTGCAAGGCATAACCCGTAAGCGACAGCTCGGGAAAAACCACCAGGTCTGCCTTGGCTTGAACGGCCTCGTCGATTCGAGATAGATGCTTCTCGAGGTTCGCGTCGAGATCTCCCAGCACCGTATCAATCTGGGCTACGGCGAGTTTGATCATTTTCCGAGATTGACCACGAGCGCGATCAATCCCAGGGAGAGGACTGCGGCGGAGCCGAGCCCATCAAATCGGATTCCGGCGAAGGCCGGCATGGGGTCACCGCGGGTAAATGATAAGGCTAGCGCGATCAAAGCCACAAGCGAGAGGGACAGAGCGGCAAGTAGGCCGGGACGCAGGTCTAGGTGGGAAAGCCAATACAGTACGCCGACCACAATTAATGAGAGCAGCCCTCCCAGGGCTTGCGTGGGCCAGCGTGGAGCGATGTTTCCAATCATATCGGGAGTTGGCGGGGTCAGCAGTCCGGGGGCAGTCCTGAAACCGTAGGCACAGCGGTCAATGAGGCAGCCCAGCCAAGCAGCCGAAGCAACGATTGCGGCCGGGATAGCCAACGCATCCACGAGCCTCCAAAATGAACGCCGACTGAGCAAAGTGTAAACTGCTAAACCTGCTAGGGCCCCGAATGCCCCCGCGGCCCAACTCAGACCACCTTGCCAGAAGTACAGGGCTTCTTCAGGTCGTTGGCTAAAGTAACCCCAGTGGGTCGCTACGTACCCGACCCGGCCTCCAAGCAGCCCTGCCAGCAGGGCGATGAGGCCTGCATCGATGCGGGCTGTCATTTCGTTCTCCCGCCGGGTCGGCTGAAGACCGAGCCACAGCAAGGAAATCAACGCACCGATGGTAAAGACCCATGGGTAGGCGTTATTCACACGCAGATCCAGCGGCCCACGGAAGTCTACCATTCCCGGCCGCTTGCTCCTGACTGTATAATCAAGAATGAAGGTGACCGACACCCAGATCACTCGCGTAACCAACAAATCTGAACTCGAAGAGTTCATAACCTTCCCCTGGAAGGTTTATAAGGGCAGCCCTTATTGGGTACCGCCACTAATCTCCGAGCGCAATGAGTTTCTCGATCCCGAGAAAAACCCCTTCTTCGAACACGCCAAAGCCAACTTCTTTGTCGCGCGCCGTAATGGCGAAGTGGTAGGCACCATCGGCGCCCACTCCAACTACCTCTACAACGAAATTCATAACGACAATACTGGCTTTTTCGGGTTCTTCGAAGTTCTGGAGGACCCGGACACCGCGGCAGCACTGCTAAGAACCGCCGAAAGCTGGGCAAGAGAGGCGGGTCACGACCAGATACTCGGCCCGATGCAGTTTTCGACGAACGATGAGCTCGGCCTGCTTGTGGACGGGTTTGACGACGCGCCGCGTATCCTTATGACCTACAACCCGCCCCGTTATCAGGGATACATTGAGAGCTCCGGATATGAGAAGGCTATGGATCTTTGGGCTTACCGTATCGGCGTTCGCGAATTAAAGGAGAACATGCCGGAGAAGGTTGGCCGCGTGGGTGAAAAGATCCTGAAGCGATGGAAGCTAAATATTCGCCCCCTCAATATGAAGGACTTCGACAACGAAGTCGAGCTTCTGCTTAGCGTCTACAACCAGGCCTGGGAGCCCAACTGGGCCGCCGTGCCCATGACAGAGCACGAGGCCGACAAGTTGGCCGAAGAGATGAAACCGCTCGTGGATCCTGATCTGGCCTTGATCGTCGAGAGAGACGGCCAGGCAGTAGCCTTCGCGCTAGCCTTGCCGGATCTCAATCAGCCATTGCTTAAGGCCTACCCAAGGCCTGGGTTTCCGGAACCACTTACCCTGCTCAAGCTGCTGTGGCACTGGAAAGTCCGCCGTAATATCAAGTGGGTGCGAGCATGGGGCGTGGGCGTTTTGCCGGAATTCCAGGGGCAGGGACTGGAATCAATCATCTTTCTTAAGCTGACGGAGGCTAGCTATCGCAAGGGCTTCGAGCTGAGCGAGGCCAGCTGGATCCTCGAGAACAACGACAAAGTCAACAAAAGCATCCAAATGCTTGGGGGCGAAGTCTACAAGACCTATCGGATCTACCAGAAAGCCCTCTAGCGTAGGATCCTTCCCCCGGCCCATTCCCTTTCCCGAAAGGATTTCCGAATCGCAAAGCCACTGATAGTGGTCAAACAAGGGCTTCCGGAAGGATCGGAGGTCAACATTCAGCCTGCTACCTGGCGGGATCTGCGCCCGATCGTTGCGCTCGAAAAGGTTTGCTTTGGCCGCGATTCGTGGCCGTGGCCTGAGATCCTGGCGGCATTGACCTTTCCCGGCACAATTCGCCTGAAAGCCGAGCTTGAGGGCCAGATGGTAGGGTTCGCGATTGGAGATCGCAGGGGCCGAAGGGATCTGGGCTGGGTGGCCTCCGTAGGAGTGCACCCGGATTACCGGCGCAGAGGATTAGGCCGACAGCTGCTTGCGGCATGTGAGCAGGGGCTGGAGACGCACAGAGTGCGCTTATCGCTCCGCAAATCCAACGAGGCTGCGCTAGAGCTGTACCTGCAGGCAGGATATTCGCATGTGGATCGCTGGCCGAAATACTATCGAGACGGTGAGGATGCGCTCGTAATGGAGAGGATTGTCACCGCTTGAGGAGCAAGGTAACTCTGGTAAAATGCGGCCTCCAGGGCGTCGAGGGACTCGGCGCCCTAGCTTTGCAGAAAGGGAACATAGAGATTTATGGAAATAATGCTGCTTAAAGACGTTTACAACTTAGGTCGGGCTGGAGA
>JAZGCZ010000190.1:0-3629 GCA_036477195.1 Anaerolineales bacterium
ATGGACGGCAATGGCCGTTGGGCTCGTGAAAGGCACCTGCCCAGATTAGCGGGCCACCGAGCGGGCGTGGAGAACCTACGGCGAGTGTTGCGAGCCTCGGTGGATTTCGGGATCAGCTACCTGACAATCTACGCGTTCTCGACAGAGAACTGGGAGCGTCCCTCTATTGAAGTGCGTGGCTTGATGAACATCCTCGATGACGTGATCGATCGCGAACTCGAAGAGATGCATAAGAACGGTGTACAGCTTCGGCATATCGGACGTTTGGAGGGCTTGCGCCCTGAACTGCAGAAGAAAGTCCGTCATGCGATCGAGCTCACCAAAGACAACCGCAACTTGGTGCTGAACGTGGCGTGGAATTACGGCGGTCGAGATGAAATCATTCATGCCGTTCAAGGCATGATCGAAGACGGCGTCGATCCAAAAGATGTCGACGAAGAATTAATACACCAATATTTGTTTACTTCCGACAGCCCTGACCCGGACCTCGTGATCCGTACTTCTGGTGAACTTCGAGTAAGCAACTTTCTGATCTGGCAGAGTGCGTATTCAGAGTGGGCGTTCCCCGACACTTATTGGCCAGACTTCGGACCTGAGGAGTTGCGCGAGGCACTCTGGGATTACGCGCGGCGAGAACGGCGTTTCGGCGCCGTATCGGCGCCCGTCGCTTGATGCTGCGTCAGCGCATTATCATCTCAGTTCTGTTCCTTCCTGTTCTCATAGGGTTAATCGCTAGAGGTGGCTGGCTGTATGTGGCCGGTGTCGCACTGGCCCTGGGCCTGGCGGCATCCGAATTCGGACAGCTATTTCGCCGAGTGGATCTTCGACCCTCGATCCCGCTGCTGGTTTTGGGAGTGGTCACATTAGTGATCGCTCGTTTTCAGCTGGACGCCGAACAGACGGCAATGTTGCTGGCCGCCATCGCCTTGCTGAGCATGACCTGGCACTTAGTGGATTATGAGCGAGGCGCGCCGCGATCCGGCACCGACTTTGCCGTAACGCTAGCTGGAATTATCTACCTTGGCTGGATCGGCGCTTACCTGGTATCGCTCAGATCACTTCCCGAAGGTCAGTGGTGGGTTCTGATTGCCCTGCCAGTTGTATGGATCGCAGACTCCGCGGCTTACTTCTTTGGAAAAAGATTTGGCAAGCGGCCCCTGTCGCCCCGTTTGAGTCCGAATAAGACATGGGAAGGTTATCTGTCGGGAGTGCTCGCGGGGGCCGCGTCCGGCGCAGGGCTTGCCGCCTTATTTACCAGTCTAGGCGGAGATGTGGATGTGCTAATAGGCGCAATTGTCGGATTCCTGGTCGCAACGATTGCTCCCGTTGGAGATTTGGGCATCAGCATGCTCAAGCGTGAGACGAACGCCAAGGACACTGGGACGCTGCTCTCCGCACAAGGTGGAGCGCTGGATAGGATCGACTCCTGGCTGTGGGCAGGTGTTTTAGGCTTCTATGCGGTGGTCTGGTTGGTTTAAATTATGGCAGAAGAACCCTCTAGAAATCTGGCGCTTGAACTGGTCCGTGTTACGGAGGCTGCGGCATTGGCCGCCGGCCGATACATGGGCCGAGGAGATAAGGAGGCTGGTGACCAGGCCGCCGTGGATGGAATGCGCTTGGTGCTTAACACCGTGGATATCGACGGGGTCATCGTGATTGGAGAGGGTGAAAAGGATGAGGCCCCGATGCTCTTTAACGGCGAGCGGCTGGGCACCGGAAATGGACCTGAGGTCGACATTGCGGTAGATCCCATTGACGGCACCCGCTTGCTCGCCCTCGGCAAGGCGAATTCGATCGCCACCGTCGCGCTATCGGAGCGCGGAACGATGTTCAATCCGGGACCCCTCGTCTACATGAACAAGATTGCCGTCGGACCCGCTGCCAAGGGGCATATCGACCTGGACGCACCGGTCAGTGACAATCTCAAAGCTATTGCCAAGGCAAAGAATGCCGATGTGGACGATCTTACAGTCGTGATCTTGGAACGGCCGCGTCACGAAGCCATGATCGAGGAAATCCGCAAGGCGGGCGCTCGGATTCGATTGATTACCGACGGCGACGTCGCGGGAGCACTTATGACGGCGCGCCCCGATTCTGGGATCGATGTCTTGCTTGGCATCGGAGGAACCCCCGAAGGAGTGCTCGCGGCAGCTGCCTTGAAGTGTATGGGAGGAGAAATCCAGGCTCGACTGTATCCTCGCAATGAAGAAGAAGCGAACCTGGCCCGAGAACAAGGTTACGACTTAGACAAGAAACTTGGAATCGAAGATTTGGATAGTGGTCGGGAGATCTTCTTCGCCGTGACCGGCATCACGGACGGGGAGTTGGTGGACGGCGTCAAGTACACGGGGCTGGGGGCGACGACACACAGCCTGGTAATGCGCTCCCGCAGCGGAACGGTGCGCGAAATTGTCTCGACTCACCGCTGGGATAAGCTCATGCGTTACAGCCAAATTGAATACGATGCTGGAGATGGGGGCTGATGCAATGCTAGCCCTGACGACCAGGCCTTGACGAGCATATAGGTCTGCGTGTAGGCAGGGGGTCAGGTTGCGGCCGTTGGTTTGCATGTGGCGAAGGTATGCTTGTAGGCCGGAGGTCTGCTTGTAGGCCGTAGGTCTGCTTGTAGGCTGGAGGTCTGCTTGTAGGCCGGAGGTCTGCTTGTAGGCCGGAGGTCTGCTTGTAGGCCGGAGGTGTGCTTGCGTGGCTCAAACCCGAATGCTATAATCGCTCCGTCAGAGCCTTTTCGAGACATCCCCAACCACGCAATTAAGCCTGGCTGTTATCTAGCTTCCACCAAGTGATTCGTATCCAGCGCACTGTCGAGCGCAAATACCGCGGATAGCCTCACTTCCCGCAGGGAGAAAATCTATGAACATTGGGGAACTGGAAACCCTATCCCTTACCGATCTTCGCACTAAATCCAAAGAGATGGAGATTCAAGGCGCCACACGCTTGAAAAAGGAGGATCTCATCTTGCGTCTCATGCAGGCCGAGGCCGAGCGAAAGGGCCTTGAGCTCCGAGGCGGCGTACTTGAGGTCATGAATGAGGGCATGGGATTTCTCCGCGCCGAGCATTACCTGCCCGGCCCGAACGACATTTATGTTTCGCAATCACAAATCCGCCGTTTCGGTCTGCGCACCGGAGATATGGTCATTGGTCAGATCCGGCCGCCAAAGGACACGGAAAAGTACTACGGATTACTGCGGGTCGAGTCCATCAACGCCATGAATCCCGACCAGCTTAAGAATCGCCCAAAGTTTGAGACGCTGACGCCGATCTTTCCCGAGGAGCGATTCAATCTCGAGACGGATCGCCACGCACTGGCGAACCGTCTGTTGAATTTGGTTGCCCCGATTGGTAAGGGCCAGCGCGGTTTGATCGTTTCGCCTCCTAAGGCAGGCAAGACCACGGTGCTTAAAGGTATTGCGAATGCCATATCGCAGAATTACCCGCAAGTTCACCTCATGGTAGCCCTCATTGGCGAGCGCCCAGAGGAAGTGACGGATATGGATCGCTCCGTGGATGCAGAGGTGATTTCCTCTACCTTCGACGATCCCGGTAGCTCGCACGTGCGTGTGGCCGAAATGGCTTTGGAACGCGCGAAGCGGCTTGTGGAGTGCAATCG
>JAZGCZ010000191.1:0-3818 GCA_036477195.1 Anaerolineales bacterium
CGCAGAAGCAGGTTATTTCGCTCCGCTCGAAGGTAATGTCTTACTCCCGTACGTTGGCGGCGATGCATCCAATTGATGCCATTGAGGCGCTGCACGATCCGACGGCCTTCACGGCGTGCTTTCGTCAGGCCGATCAGGTTGCGACTCCCACCAATGACCAGGACCGCACCTTGCGGCTCGTCGCCTAAACTCCAGCCGACGGCAACATTGCGGCGCTCGAGCCCCGCAGCCATGCGCCGCTGGAAGGCCGCTGGGCCTGCCATGCCGGTGAGACGGGTTGTAAAATTGACGCTGTGGGGGGGCACCTTACTCACTGATTCTCAACACAGGGTTTCCCGGGATTGCATTTGAACCGCAGGTCCTGACCGATTTGCGGGAGGCGAGGGCTGCCAGAGACTGGAAGATAGAGCCATGGCTGCGCTACGGGCGCTTCGAGCGAATGCGGGCCGCTGCAGAAGCTCCTATGAAGCCGATCCTCTCTCCGCTGCCAGAAGCGCCTCGACAATGCGCTCCGCAGCATGCCCATCGCCAAATGGATTCGCAGCCGTCGACATGGCCGCGTATGCCTGAGGGTCATCCATCAGCCGGCGCGTTTCGCCGACGATCCGTTCCGTGTCTGTGCCAACCAAAATAGCGGTTCCCGAATCGATAGCTTCCGGCCGCTCCGTCCGTTCCCGCAGCACCAGCACCGGCGTTCCCAATCCGGGCGCCTCCTCCTGAATTCCCCCTGAATCGGTGAGCACGATATGAGCCCGCTTGATAAGGTGTGCCATGGGGAGATAAGCCAGGGGTTCGATCAAATGAATGTTCGGCAGGTCGGAAAGCATCCTCTTTGCCGGCTCCTGAACCATGGGATTCAGGTGAACGGGGTAGATCAGGTGTACGCGCCCTTCGTAATGCTGCGCGATCTGCCGCAACGCTTCAAAGATTCGCTCCAATGGCTCTCCGAAATTTTCTCTGCGGTGGGCGGTAACCAGAATAACCGCTTCGTCCGACAGGCCAGCCAGCGGTCCGTCGGATAGATCGACCGGGCGCTCGATCATAGCATTCAGCGCATCGATCACGGTGTTGCCGGTGACGATAATCTTTTCTTGCGGCACGGATTCTCTCAGCAAATTGCCTCGGGCCCACTCGGTCGGCGCGAAGTGCAGATCCGCCACTACCCCGAGCACTCGGCGGTTGACCTCTTCTGGGAAGGGCTGGTACTTGTCGCCAGTTCGAAGCCCAGCTTCGACGTGGCCCACCTTCACGTGGTGGTAATACGCCAGCAGCGCTGCACTCATCACGGTGGTGGTATCACCTTGTACGAGTACCCAGTCTGGTTTGACGGCCTCGATCACGGGCTCGAGCCCCTGGAAAACACTGGCCGTGAGCTCGTTGAGGGGTTGAGCGGGTACCATGATGTCGAGATCGTAATCGGGGCTGATGTCGAATAACTCCAGGACTTGGTCCAGCATCTCTCGATGTTGGGCAGTGATACAAACGATCGACTCAACGGAGGGAGAATCACTCAGCTGCTTGAGGACCGGAGCCATCTTGATCGCTTCCGGCCGCGTGCCGAAAATCGACAGCGTGCGGAGCGTATCAGTCATGGGGCGTCCCGACTCCTAGGGTGGAGATATCGATTCCAGCGCCACGCCAGGATTCGGCATCCCAGGCGCCTCGCAGATCCACCGCCACGCGTCCCGCCATTTGTTGGGCCACTTGATTGGGATCTAATTCGACAAATTCGCGGTGGTTTACCAGAAGAACGACCGCATCTGCGCTTTGTAGGACGGACTCCAAAGTGTCTTCTGCCGCCGCTCCTTCAACGGATGCTGCCAGATCATACGGTTCGAAGGTGTGGACTATGGCGCCACGTTCGACCAGAATGGTGACGATTTCAAGCGCCGGGCTCTCACGAAGATCGCCGACATCAGGCTTGTAGGAGAGCCCCAGAGCGGCAATCCGCTTTCCGCTGAGCCCGTCTAGCGCTTGCTCAATGAGACTTACCGAGTGCATTGGCTGACCGTCGTTCACCGCCATAGCCTGTTGAATAAGCGGGGCGAGATCTGGCGTGGCTTCGACAAGAAACCAGGGGTCGACTGCGATACAGTGTCCGCCGACTCCGGGGCCGGGCTGGAGAATTTCGACTCGAGGATGCTCATTTGCTAGACGGATAGCATTCCAAACGTCCACCCCTAGCCGTTCGGCCATCTGCGCAAATTCATTCGCCACGGCAATATTGATGTCCCGATAAGTGTTCTCCATCAGCTTGACCATCTCCGCGGTTGTGGCGTCGGTTAGCAGGATCGCTCCCTCGACGAAATAGCGATATAGATCTTTGCCCGCTTCGGCGGAGGCGGGATCAATCCCCCCTATCACTCGGACATTCTCCACGAGCTCCTGCAAAATGCGTCCCGGGAGCGCGCGCTCGGGCGTATACGCTAAGAGGAAGTCTGATCCCGCGTTCATTCCGGAGCCCTCAAGGATAGGGGCGACCTGATCAATCGTAGTGCGCGGCGGACATGTCGACTCCAGTATCACCAGGTTGCCCTTGCGTAAATGCGGAACGATCGATTCCGCTGCCTCCATGACATGGCGCAGATCCGCTTTGTTATCCTCCGTGACGGGAGTCGGAACGGCAATGACAAAAGCGTCCGCCTCCGTGGGGAGATCGCTCAACGATAGGTTTCCCGAATCGAGCGCTTCTTGAGCCAACTCGCGAAGCCCCGGCTCATTGATGTGGATTTTGCCCTCTTTCAGGCCATCCAGCACCTGCTGGTCCACGTCTACCCCAATAACGTTCAGTCCGGCATTAGCAAGGGTGCTGGCGGTGGGCAAACCGATATATCCCAAACCGAGCACACAAACGCTCTGGAAATCCACTCGAACCTCTCCTGGCAGCGGCGCTTATTATGACATAAACCGGCGTGACCCCAGGCCGCGGCCGGGGTATGCAACGACTTTTTGGGCGTGACCTCATGCCGCGGTGGGGGTTTGCTAGGTAGGGAAGGAATTCGAAAGGTGCCCAGGCGGCGTTCTTGCGCGCGCAAGAGCCTAACACGGAGATAAAGAGCTATGAATGAACGTTTGAGGCAGTGGATTCTTCCGATTCTGGTCGTCACCATGGGCATGCAATTTCTGCGGCTGTTTATCGGCACCCTCACATGGTATTTGCGGGACACAGTCGGGCTTTCCGCCGTGTCGCTTGCTCCGTACGCGTTTGGAACTTTCTTGCTGGCGCTCTTGGCTCCGCTTCTGTGGCGCGTTGCCGGCCCCAGGCTTGCGCTGTGGATTTCGGCAGGCGGCCTTGCGACCTTGCGCTTGATCGAGCAGGTCGTCACCGATCCCAGCCTTGATTTATGGCTGAGCATGATCGGTATGGCAGCCTTTCTGATGTTCCTGCCCACTTTTATGGGCCACTTGAGAGCTACCACCGATGGCGCCGCCCCTCGCTGGGCTTATGGCTTTGCTCTCGGCCTGACCTTCGACACGGCCCTGCGCGGTGCCTTCAGCACGGTGGACCTCACCTGGATTGCCGGTACCGTTCCCCTGGTCGTCACTGCGCTCATCTCTGGGCTGACGCTTTGGGCAGTCAGGAAGGAGCCGGTTCCGAATTCAGACGCGGATTCGGAAACTAGCTGGTCGGGAGCAATTCCTTTGATCGCGATTGGCGGCTTCTTGCTGCTGGAGGTGCTGATCTTCCAGAGCCCGGGATTACTGGGTGAACTGAGCGGCATTGGCGCATCCGCCGCATTTCTCACGGTCATGATTGGAAACCTTCTGCTTGTGGCGGGAATTTTCTATGGCCTTGCTCGACCGAATACCTTCCGTGG
>JAZGCZ010000192.1:0-4880 GCA_036477195.1 Anaerolineales bacterium
AGGCTCTTGAGGCAATCTGCGCCGAGCTTATGTCCAACATCGGCCTCACAGAAAGTGACTGGAACCCGCTCCTGTTGAAGGAGCTTTGCGTCCGATCGAGCAAGGTCGATGGGAATGAACGCGTCTCTCGTGCCATGGCCCCAGTAGACCGGAATACCCGTGAGCGGCGAGAGGTCCCCTTCCGGAAGGTGCCCAGAGATGGCGATGATTCCTGCCGGCGGGGGTGATATCGGGGTCATCGTGGCTGCAAAGGACATGGCTGCCCCATTGCTGAATCCCATGAGGACCATGCGCTCGCGCTGAAACTCGTACTCTACTTCTAGATACCCGAGCAGGCTTTCAAGCAAGGTGACCCCCTCGGAGAATTCTGATACCAACGGCGGCCAGGCTCGGATGCTCGGATTCCAGAGATATCCACCCTGGCGCTGTTCATGTGGCGCTCTGGGCGCTACGACCAGTCCAGCCTTGGGAAGGGCCGACTCGAGTGCCCACATTGCGTTTTCATCTCCCCCCAAACCGTGCAGCATTATTATTGGGGCTGCGTTGCTGTCCTCGGGGAGCCTCAGGCGAAACGCAAGCGGAGCTTGATCGCTGCTTACATCAATATACCGGCTCACAAAGTGACCTCTGCCGCTCCAGTGAGTTCTTTCACTCGGATATTTTGAAATTCATGGGGTGGCTCCGTACAGTTCATCCGCAATGAATTCGGCGTCATCGAGTGGGTCTTCGGAATGTGGCAGTTCATGATCCTCTGTGACCTGTTTGGTGAGTCGTCCAGCTGCAGATCGCAGTTCCTCGGAGACTTCGGGGTTGCTTTCCAGCCAGCGGAGTTGAGAAAGTGCGCCTCGCGGCTGGCTGTTGGAATAGTGAGCGGCAATTGCCCATCCCGCAGCTCGTCGAGCGCACACGCGGGCGCGGCCCTCTTTGCCCTGCTTCCTTGCCGCTCGAGCATAAGCGAGTTCGGCTTCGATTCGTGCTTTAGAATTCCACGGCTTTGATGCTACCACAGGGGTCTGCTTTTGCTCTTTGCGCGCTCATTTTCGGAATAAGACCTGGCAGGTCACTGAAAGGAAACGGTTCATAAATAGGGGTCCGGCTTCGCTATTATCGCGATCTATTTCGTAATAGGTCCGATGAAAGGGAGACGGTTCATTAAGGCTCGATAATTCGCGATACCCCAGCTGTGATCGTACAGAAAGCGAGGCGAGCCTTGCGCCCGCCCCGCCAGTTCCCAAGCTTGGGAGATTGCCTTCATGATAGGCCTATAACGAGATCCCCGAGCTCCCTCGCGCGATGTGACCCATAAACTCCTGCCGTGTCACTTCATTATCTGAGAAAGTTCCGGAGAGCGCGCTCGTAACCATACGAGCATTGGCCTTTTTCACTCCGCGCATCATCGAGCAGAGATGCAGACCTTCCACTACAACCCCGACACCATACGGGTGCAGAGTCGTATCGAGTAAATCCGAGATCTGCCGGGTCATTCTTTCTTGAACCTGCAAGCGGCGGGCGAAGAGATCGACTATGCGAGGTATTTTGGAGAGGCCAATGACCTTGCCCTTGGGTAAGTACGCGACATGGGCCTTACCGATAAACGGAAGCATGTGGTGCTCACATAGGCTGTAAAACTCTATATCCCGCACAACCACCATTTCGTCATATTCGACATCGAAGATGGCGTCATTGATCATCTTTTCGGGGTCGACGCGGTAACCGGCGAGCAGTTCGTCATACATTCGAGCTACACGTTCGGGTGTCCTATCCAGACCTTCCCGCTCTGGATCTTCGCCCACCGCGTTTAGCAGCTCTCGGACCGCCTCCTCAATTTCGGGACGGGCGACCCCAACGCCGCCGAACAATTCGGCAGCTGCCTCAATCTCCATCTTGTGTTCTACAGTACGTAAGTGGTCGTGAGTGTCAGTCATACAATCCTCCGGTTGACTTAGACAACATCATGACGCCCGAGCTTACCATAATCAATTTGGCAGATCGGCATGTCACGCGTCGGCTATCGATAAATTATATCGAGCAAGAGTGCACGTCGGAGTAAAATTGCTGCGTGGCAGCAAAATTCGACGCTACAGGTCATTCCGCCATCGTAACCGGCGCCGGGCGGAGACTCGGACGGGCGTTTGCTGAGGCTCTCGCCGAAAACGGTGCCAATGTTGTTGTGCATTACGGTTCCTCCAGAGAAGAGGCTGAAGAGGTTGTGAGTGGGCTGCTAGCACACGGCGTTCAGGCGGCTGCAATTCAAGCCGATCTAGCTAATCCAGAGCAGGCTGCCGGACTGGTCAGCCGTGCTGAGGAAGTCATCGGCGAGGTCGATTTGGTCGTAAATAATGCGGCAATTTTTAGTCCGATCAGGGCGCTGGATGCCAGCATTCGAGACTGGCAATCAAATTTGGACGTGAATCTTACAGCGCCCTTTTTGATTGCGCAGGAGTTTGCCCGCTCTCGGCAAGACAAGCCCGGTTCAATTGTGAATCTTCTCGACTGGAGAGCCATGCGCCCGCGAGCAGATCACTTCCCTTACACAATTAGCAAGGCGGCCTTAGCGGCGCTTACGAGAGGTTTGGCGGTCTCATTGGCCCCCGCTATTCGGGTCAATGGTTTAGCACTTGGAGCGATCCTACCGCCCTCCGACGGAGGTACGGATGACCCACTGGAGGGGGTGCCCTCAGGACGTTGGGGGACCGTCGAGGAAGCCATCGACGCACTGCTGTTTTTGCTGGTTGGGCCTGAATATGTGACAGGTGAAATTTTGCATGTAGATGGGGGCAGGCATCTAACTTAAGCACATGACTTCATGCGCCAATGCTCCTAAACTCCGATAATATCGGCGCCGGCAATTGGCGAACCAGCTACGGGCGGCGAGTATAGATTGCGATGAATCGAGGCCAAATCCATGCCTGATGATCATATTAAAATTAAAGACCTGCTGCTGCGCGGCATTATTGGTGTCAACGACTGGGAACGTGAGGCAGAGCAGGACATTTTGATAAATATCACGCTTACTGTAGATCTCGCGGAAGCGGGGCGGACCGACTCGATCGAAGACACCGTTAATTATCGAACCCTTACCAAGCTAATTATCAGCCATGTGCAGACCAGCCAGCGGTTCACCGTTGAAGCCCTGGCAGCAGATATAGCAGGAATTTGTCTTTCTCAAGACGGCGTCGCAAGTGCGCGTGTTCGGGTGGAAAAACCGGGCGCGCTTCGATTCGCGCGCTCCGTAGGGGTGGAGATTGAGCGAACGGCTGAATGAGCTAGCCTTTGTTACCCTGGGATCCAATATCGAGCCCGAATATCATCTGCCAGAGGCGACCAGGCTGCTTCATTCGGTGGGGCACATGGAATCCGTCTCCCTCGCTTATCAAAGCAAACCCATAGGGGATCGAGATCAGCCGGAGTTCCTCAATGCCGCCGTGCTGCTTTCCGTAAACGAGGAGCCAGCCGAATTTCGCACTTTGCTTCGGGAGATCGAGACATCCTTGGGGAGGGAACGGACCGAAGATAAGTACGCCTCGCGGACCATAGATTTAGATCTTGTTCTTCTTGGCGATCGTGTGGATCCAAAGTTTCCGCTGCCAGATCCAGATATCCTGACCCGTGAGCATGTGGCTGTCCCGTTGGCTGACCTCGATCCAGACTTCTGTCATCCAATCACGCGCGAGGCCCTGAGATCAATCGCTACCCGTCTTCGCGGCAATAAGCTTCGGGTGAACGAGAAGGTCTCTCAGCGGCTGTCAGTTCTCTTATCTGAGGCGGGAGCGGTCGATTCGAGTGGATAGTTTGGGCTGCTCAGTCGACGGGTGCACGAAAAGGTCTCTCAGCGGCTGTCAGCTCTCTTATCTGAGGCGGGAGCGGTCGATTCGACTGGATAGTTTGGGCTGCTCGGTCGACGGGTGCACGAAAAGGTCTATCGGCGGCTGTCGGTCGTCCGGGGAGCAATCGATTTGATTGGGTAGCTTGGAGGGATCCGAGGCGAACGAATGAAGTCGCGTTCCAAAGAAGTCGTCATTTGCGGCGCGGGAATCGCGGGGGTAGCGGCCGCCTATCATCTGGCCGCTGTTCATGGCCTCGATGAAGTCCTCATTGTGGATGAGCGACCTCCGCTCTCGTTAACAAGCGATAAATCCACGGAATGCTACCGAAATTGGTGGCCTGGCCCGGGCGACGGCATGGTCTCATTAATGAACCGCAGCATCGACATTTTAGAAGAGCTTTCGGAAGCCCACGGAAATCCCTTCAACCTTAACCGGCGGGGGTACGTGTTCGCGACCGCCAACGCAGATCGTATTGAGGATTTCAGGGCTCAAGGCGAGGAAGCTGCCTCGCTGGGGGCGGGCCCGCTCCGAATTCACGACGGCTCCGCAGCTGCACCGACCTATCAACCTGCCCCCGCCTCCGGGTACAAGGATCAGCCGACCGGATCAGATCTCATCATCGATCGGGCACTCATTAGCAAGCACTTTCCCTACCTTGCTGAGGAAACTTTGGGCTTGTTGCATGCGCGCCGAGCCGGCTGGTTCGACGGTCAGCAATTGGGCCGCCTCTTGCTGGAGCAAGGTCGCTTCAGTGGCGTGCAACTGCTAGAGGGCCGCGTGACCGGCGTCGATGTCAAGAGTGGACGAGTGGATGCGGTTCGAGTCGACACTTCGGAAGGCCCGCAACGAATTGCAACCCGAAATTTCGTAAATGCCGCCGGGCCGTTTCTCAAAGAGGTTGGCGGGTATGTGGGCGCGGACCTGCCAGTTTTTGCCGAGCTGCATGCCAAAGTAGCGATTCAGGATCGACTGGGTGCCTTCCCTCGTGAGGCGCCGATGCTGATTTGGACCGATCCGCAGTATCTACCGTGGCGGCGAGAGGAGCGGGAGGCG
>JAZGCZ010000193.1:0-3374 GCA_036477195.1 Anaerolineales bacterium
ATTGAAGTATTAGTGCCTCGAGGCGCGGCGAAATTTCTGGATTGCGTGCGCGCGGGGGGATTGGAGGGGCGTTGATGTGCTGGGACACAATGGTCAGTGGATCGCCTTGGTCGAACGGCAAAGACCCTACTGAGAGCTCATACAGCATCACTCCGAGTGCATACAGGTCGGCCCGACCGTCAAAGTCCTGGCCGAGCGCCAGCTCGGGGGCAAGATAGTAGACGGTGCCGGCGATCTGTCCCTCCGAGGTCATCCGGGAGGCCATTGACCGCGCGATCCCAAAGTCTACGAGCTTGGCCATGCCATCCGATTGGACCAATACATTTTCGGGCTTGAGATCGCGGTGAATGACACCAGATTCGTGAGCATGCTGCAAGGCGATCGAAACCTGCCGCGCAACGCTCACAACCTCGGCCAAGTCGTCCGGTGCGCGCCGGTGCAGATCCTGTCCTTCCACGTATTCCATCACAATGAATGGGATATTGTCGACCTCGCCGACGTCGTACACAGCAACAATGTTGGGGTGATTTAATTTGGCGATGGCCTGCGCCTCTTGCTGAAGGCGCGCGCGCCCATCCGTTCCCAGTTCGAGACTGGTCAGGACCTTGACGGCGACGTCGCGATTTAGCTCGGGATCGTGGGCGTGGAATACCGTTCCGGTTCCGCCTCTGCCCAACTCTTCGTCGAGCCGATAGCGGTCGTTGAGCACCTCACCTGGAGCGAACTCCGTCATTCGCGCTTGGCTACGAGGAGCGTGATGTCGTCGAAGGGGTCGGCACCTCCGATGAATTTCTGCAATGACTGCAATAGGCTGAGAGCGATTTCTTGTGCGGTACCTGAGGCGGAGGAAACGATCGACTCCCGCATGCGATCCTCGCCAAAGCCCTGCTCTGCGGAATTCAATGCGTCGGGTACGCCGTCGGTGTACATGACCAGGAAGTCGCCGGGTTCGAGCTCTGCCGTGTCTTGCTCGAGTGTGAGCGATTCGTCTACGCCAAGAACGATACCGGTGCGCGTTAGCTCCTCAAATTCGCCCGAATCAGCCCGGTAGATCAGCGGCGGGTTGTGCCCGGCGTTGACATAGACCATCTTGCCATCCTCAGGGCCCACTCGCCCATAGAAGAGCGTCACCGGCATGGCGGAGCTTGAATTCGCGCATACGAGGCGGTTGGCTTTTGTGATGGCTTCCGCGGGCGAAGCAGCTTGCTCCAGGCTGGCTCGGACCATGCTGCGAGTCAGCGCCATGAAAAGTGCGGCTCCCATGCCTTTATCCGTGACATCCGCGATCACCAGGCCCATGTCTTCGCCATCGGTGGCGATGAAATCGTAGAAGTCGCCCGCCACTTCACGCGCCGGCAGCCAACTGGCGGCAAATTGCCAGCCCTTAAGTACGGGGATTTTTTCGGGAATGAGACCGGTCTGAACGGTGCGAGCCATCGAGAGCTCCCGCTCCATGCGGCCTTTGTCGACTGCCACTTGATAAAGGCGCGCGTTCTCAATAGCTGTGGCCGCACTCGAAGCGATGGCGTTCAGCAGGTCGAGGTCGTCGTTGGTGAAGATACCGGCGTGCAATCGGTTGTCCACGTAAATGGCGCCGAGAGCCTGGTCTTTGACCTGCAACGGGGAGCAAAGAATAGAGCGCAGACCTAAGCTCATTACACTTTGTCGACCCATGAATCGTTCATCATGTTGGGCGTCGCTTGTGAGCACTCCCTGCCCGTTCTTGATGACCTCACCCACCACGCCGCGAGAGATCTCAAACTCTGGATCTTCAAGCGTCTCCTGCTCCATACCGCGTGCGGCACGGAACACCAGGCTTTCATCCGTTTCTTTCAGCACCACAAAGCCACGCTCGGCGTTCACGGCGGAAATCACTTCGTCCATGACGGTGTTCAATACGTCATCTAAGTCGAGGGACGAATTAAAGGTTTTGGAGAGTTGGTAGACCAACTCAAGACGATCAAGTTTAGGCTCTGTGTTGCTCTCTGTCATCGGTTCTCCCGAGTACAAAATGATGCTTGGGCCCCAAGCATCACTGTTGCCGGCAAACTTAATAACACCAAAACGGGTCTAAGGTGTTTATAACCGCCATTTTCGAGCTTGTCTAGCGTAAGAAAGGGGGTTGAAATCGAGTCAAAATACGACCGTTATAATTCCGCTGCTATGGCCGAGAAACTAGAAATCCCTGGCTCCGAACACATCGGCTCCCCTGACGATATTCCAGCGCAAGAGGTCACTCACCTCGACTGGGACGAAGTCGCACGTCTGGTCGTGTTATCCCGAGCGCTCGATGAGCTAGAGGAGAGAGAGCTGGCCCCTTCGGGAGAGGTCCCCTACCAATTTTCGGCCAAAGGCCATGAATTGGCGCAGGTCCTTCTGGCGTTGAGTCTTAACCATCCGCACGATGCTGCGGCTGTTTACTATCGCTCGCGACCCTTCATGCTCGGGGTGGGTTTGCGTGTGGAAGAGGCACTGGCCGCAGGTATGGGGAAGACGAACAGCCCATCGGAAGGCCGCGACGTGGGAGTGGTTTTTTCGCTACCTCCGCGATCGGGGCCAACGGTCCTACCTGCCTCTGGCGACGTCGGAGCACAATTCACCCCAATTGCAGGGTGGGCGCAGGCCATTCAATACCGAATCGATATGCTGGGTGAGACGGATTGGGAAGGAGCGGTGGCCGTAGCCCTGGGTGGAGAGGGCTCGGTCGCCACCAATGGTTTCTGGTCAGCGCTGACGATGGCCGCGACCCTCAAACTTCCGATGCTCTTTTTCATTGAAGACAACGGCTACGGGCTTTCAGTACCCGGTGATCTGCAGACTCCTGGAGGCAACATTGCCGAGAACCTGGGCTCTTTTCGAAACCTGCTTACCCTCAGCGGAAGCGGTTTTGATCCGAGCCGAACATCCGAGCTCATTCAGGAGGCGGTTCAATACGTCAGAAGCGGCACGGGCCCTTGCTTGCTTCATCTCCGGGTGCCGCGGCTCACGGGTCACACCTTCATCGACAACCAGGTGTATCGCTCTGAAGAGGAATTGGCCGCCGAAGAGCGGCGGGACCCTATGCATGCGCTGGAAGAACTGCTCGGAGAAGTCGTGCTCAATTCCCTTCGAAAAACTGCCGAAGGCGAGTTAGAGCACGCATTAGATGCAGCGCGTGCATTTCCAGAACCGGTTCCAGACACTGCGACGGATTACCTCTTTCACGATGGGCAAGCACAGAAGGTAGGAGGTTTGACGCCGGAACTTGGCCCGCGCACGGAACCCGTACCGAGGGATCCCATCACATCCGGGCCCAGAGTGAATCTACTGGATGCGGTCCGGACCGTTTTGGAGACCGAGCTGAAATCCAATCCGCGGGCGCTGGTTTTTGGAGA
>JAZGCZ010000194.1:0-9673 GCA_036477195.1 Anaerolineales bacterium
TCCAGAACTCATCAATCCTCGCAACGACAGCTTTGAGGCTTATTTGCCCCCTCGGCTCATCGGACCGGATGGAATTCGCCCCATCTATGATCCTCAATTTGTCTCCGCAGCCGACGCCCCACTCGATGACGACGAGCTTGTCATCGGCGTCGCGCTCGAGGGGGAGGCCAAGGCCTACCCGATCACCGTACTGCGCTTCCGGGAGATGGTGAACGACGAGTTGGGCGGCCTGCCCATACTCGTCACCTGGTGACCGATTTGCTACACCGGTCTCGTGCACGACCGGAGAATCGACGGGGTCCCGCACACGTTCGGGAACTACGGCGGGTTGTTTATGAATGCCATGACATGGTGGGACCATGAAACGGACTCCGTCTGGTCCCAGCCCTGGGGCAGGGCCATTGAAGGCGAACTCAGAGGGGTCGAGCTCTTCCTGCTCCCTTCCGAAGTAACCACCTGGGCGAATTGGGAGCAGGCACATCCCAGTACGCTGGCGATGATCAATGACGTCGACCGGCTCTCGTTCAGTCGCCGTCAAGGATTCAATCCGAACTTCGTGTTGGGCCTGTTGCTCTCAGGGGAGGCGAAAGCTTATTATTTCGAGGACATTGCTGCAGAGGGTCTTGTAAACGATGAGTTTGCGGGGCTCCCGATCGTCGTGTGGGCCGGCGAGACAAGCCTCAATGCATATGTGCGACAGGTCGGTGAGCAAGTCTTGACGTTCAAGCTTGAGGACAATCAGATTGTGGACCAGGAAACCGGCTCGCGCTGGGATCTGGCGCGTGGCTTGGCCGTCGAGGGTACGCTGGTTGGAGAGGGCCTTCAAGGAGTCCCCGGTTCCAGCTCGTATGACTGGGCATGGTTTGATTTCTATCCTGATTCCGAGCTCTATTCGCCCTAGATTGGGCCCGTATGCGGGCATGACTTAATTAGCACGCCGGGAATCATCCTGGCCAGTCGCCCGATGGTACGATTGCGGAGCCGCTGAGAGGAACGAGAGAGTGGCCGTCGACAACCTGATTGGTCAATACAATTATGATGCGTTTATCCCAGCAAAATTCGAACCTTGGATGCGTTTTGATCACAGTCCGCCACTTGGACAGCCGGCGCCGGACTTTGCGTTGTGGCGTCTCGAGGAGAGCGAAACGAGCCTCAAAGAAATATGGGCTGCCAATGAGTACACGATTGTGGAATTTGGCAGTTTTACTTGACCGTACTGCGGGATGGCGGCGCCATTCCTTGATGAGTTAGCGGAGCGATATGGCAATTCTGGGGTTGGTTCGATTTTCCTATACACCCACGAAGCCCATCCCGGAGAGCATTACCCTCACCTGACCTCCATGGAACAAAAATTTCGTCACGCGCGCGATCTGCGTGATGTACTCGGTGTCAACCGGCCGATTCTTGTCGATTCGTTAGACGGGGCATGCCATCGAGGCTATGGTTCGATGCCGAACATGACCTGGATTTTCAGACGGTCAGGTGTCCCAATCTACAAATCGAACTGGACGGATCACCTGAGTGTCGAAAATGCCATTCAGTATTTCCTTCAGATTGCGGATCAGCGGTCTCAGGCTGAACGCTTAGCGCCGTTCAGAGTAGATCGTCTCGACTATCGAAATGTGGATCAGGATGCCTTCTACCAGGGTCTGGAACGAAACGGCCCGCGGGCAGTAACGGAGTTCCGTGCGGCCTTCGGCTGAGATTCTAAACAGATAACGGATCTGGCGAGGCAGGAATGAATTTGGGCCCTCGAACGGACCGGCCCCATTTAGCAATCAGGAATTGATATTGGATCGAAGCTGATCACATCTTCGGGAGCTCGATTCGCTCCTGCTTCTGATACTTGCCTTTCTTATCTGCATAAGAAACATCACACTCCTCATCCGCCTCAAAGAACAGTACCTGTGCGATTCCCTCGTTGGCATAGATCTTCGCCGGTAGCGGGGTGGTGTTGGATATCTCCAGCGTGACGTACCCCTCCCACTCCGGCTCGAAGGGGGTGACGTTGACGATAATTCCACACCGCGCATAGGTTGACTTCCCGAGGCAGACCGTCATCACGGAGCGAGGAATGCGGAAATACTCGACGGTGCGCGCAAGCACAAAGGAGTTAGGGGGAATGACGCAGACCTCCCCTTTGAAGTCCACCATCGAATCCGGATTGAAGTTCTTGGGATCCACAATGGCCGAGTGCACATTGGTAAAGATCATGAACTCATCCGCTACGCGGATGTCATACCCATACGACGACACGCCGTAAGAAATCACGCCATCCCGCACTTGGGATTCGACGAACGGATCGATCATCTGCTGCTCGCGTGCCATACGCGCGATCCAATGGTCGGGCTTAAGCCCCATAAAAACCTCCTCTGGCTTAGTCGTTACTCGGGAATGCTTTCGGTTCGGACCCGGTTTGTTAGCTTTCCGATCCCTTCGATCTCGACGGCAACCTCATCCCCTTCAAGCAGCGGACCCACGCCGGAAGGAGTACCGGTTAGTACCACATCGCCCGGCTCAAGTGTCATGATTGACGATATGTAGGCAACCAGTTCGTACACAGGAAATACAAGATCGCGGGTCGATCCCATTTGGCGAAGCTGGCCATTGACCGAGCAGGTTATCAACGCGTCTGCCGGGTCCAGATCGGTGTCGATCCACGGGCCAAGAGGGCAAAAAGTGTCAAAGCCCTTGGCACGCGTCCACTGGTCATCAATCTGCTGCAGGTCCCGAGCGGTCACGTCCAGAGCAGCGGTGTATCCCAGGACGTGATCCGGGGCATCTTCGATCGTTATCCAACGCCCGCGCTTACCGATAACCACCGCCAACTCGGCTTCATGCTCTACAGAGCTGGATTGTGGAGGAAGATGGATGGTCGCTCCGGGCCCAATTACGGAAGTGGGTGGTTTGAAAAAGAGCAGGGGAAGTTGTGGGATATCAGCCCCGTGTTCCGCGGCATGCGCGGGGTAGTTCCTCCCCACGCATACGATCTTGCCGGGTTGCACGGGAGCGATGAGATTTGCTCCCTCCAACGACATGTCTGCTTTCTGACGCTTATATTTTGCGAACGGGGAGCCATCCAACAATCCGATGCGATCGCCTGTAATCCAGCCCCAAAGCGGAATCGAGTCGGGCTCCCGCTGAAAACGAACGATACGCACGGTCTACTTCCACGGTTTGCGGGCCCAGGCAATATCATAATCGACCTGCCAGGCGAAGACTTCCACCTGCTCGAATCCTTGCTGCCGCAAGTATTCTGGAAATCGGGATCGTGAAACGGTACGGCCCAGGATCAAAGGCGCCTGCCATCCGATTCGGTTTGTAAGCAATGCCCAGCCCCCGGGTCGGAGGACCCGCAAAATTTCGGCGATAGTTTGCCGCGGATTTGGGCTGAATTCAAGCATTTCGAGACATACGGCTACGTCAAACGATTCCTGCGAAATGGGTAGTGGCACGGCCCATCCCCTGACCCATTTGTACTCTCGACCGACCTTTTGGCGCCCGAGCTCCATCATACGGCTAGAGGGTTCTACACCTAAAAGCAATCTTGTACTTGAGAGCTCGAAGCCACCCTCCAAGTTGTGAGCTTGAGCAGTTCCACTCAGCGCACGAAAAGCTCTGGCCGTCCCGGCGCCGACGTCCAGGAGACGTGCTTGAGGTAACCCGGTCAAGATTTTCTTAAGTGGCTCTCCCAGGAACTGTTGCTCCCACGCGGTGTCGAAATGCTTAATCCCGTCGTACCGGGTCGCCGCAATATCGTATAGCCAGACAACGAGCCGGCGTCCGAGGTGCGCGCCCTCACAGATCCAAAGCTCCCATACAAGCAGGAGAATGATCACAATGACTAGGAGAATCAGGATCATTCCGGACGCTAAGCCGGAGATTGAGTTCTTAGGGGATGCTCAGCGCGAGTCGCCGGCAATGCGTCGCCTCATCTCGCCAACTTGTCCTTGAATTTTGGAGAAACGGCCCGGGCGATTGCGTCGCAGTAGTTGCACGAGGGCGTACACGATGGCTTCTACAACGACCTGGCCGACGCCCGGGTCAGGACTGGCATGACCCGCAAGCACGTAATCAGCATGATTGGTTGACAGGGCGGAGGGTGCCGCGACAAGCGCTGCTGTTCGCAAACCTGCTCGACGGGCCTCGGCCAGCGCGCGAGCCACGATTGGCGCCTGGTCCTCAACTTCAACAGCAATCGCAATGTCTTTTCGGTGTCCGCCGACCAGTGCGCGCGCGATCGCACTCAGACCGCCCATTCCTAGCTGAACGGTGTACCCGGCTCCTTCAAGCCATGCGCCCAAGCTGCGAGCTGGTCCGACTCCCAGCCCCTCGGCAATTAGTACCACGCGCTCCGCTTCATCGAGAGCATTGACCAGGCTCGCAGCGGCTTCCATCGGGAACGAGCGGCGTGTAAGATGCAAGTACCGCTCAACCTCTGCAAGGGCCGCATCCGCAGCCTGCTCAGGAGAATTAACTTCGGCTGGCCGGCCAGTAAGAAGCTCATCTTTAACTCGCTGCTGAATTTCGCGCTGTAGCGGCGGATACCCCGTATATCCGAGCTTTTGCGCAAAGCGCACCACCGTAGCGGGATCCAGGTCGAGGGAGTAGGCAAGTTCGGTGGCAGTGAGGAAAGATGCGCTGGAATAGGAATCGAGCAGGAAGTCGGCTAATACTTCGAAACTAGGGGACAGATTTGAGCGGATTTCCCGAATCCGCTCTTCATAAGTCTGCATTTGAGGACTTTGAATACTAAATTCATACCCAGTTACGGGTCAGGACTATAGCATGATGAGTGCCGTCACGCAACAAATATTGCAGGATTTGCCCTGTGGAACAGGACCAACGGGTCTTCGAAGCTATAATTGCCCTCCAGGGCGGATAGCTCAGCTGGTTAGAGCGCTTCTCTTACACAGAAGAGGTCGCAGGTTCGAGTCCTGTTCCGCCCACCTTCGGCGTCCGGGAGGGCGCCGGGTCCTTTTTCAGCTATGTATCGTACCTTTTTTCTAATCCCGCTCGTATTCCTTGCTGCCTGCCGTGCGCCGACACAAGAAATACCAGCGACTCAGGCCGCAATTTCAACGCCCGATCCCAGCGTCACCCCCAGATTCACGCCGACGCCCCTTCCAACGCTCGCGGCCACACCCAAAATGGCAAACAATTTACAGGCAGAGGCCATGCTGCCTGAGTTTGCGGACGACGCTCGATTGTTCCCCGATGCGACACGTTACGGGATCGATGTGAATGTAGAATTCGACCCCAGGCGCGAGCGTGGCACGATCGAGGGCTTGTCGCGCATCCAATTTACAAATCCCCACAATGAGCCACTTTTCGATATTGTCCTGATGTTGTGGCCCAACGATCGCCAGTACCGGGCAGAGGCTTTTGCCGGGCCCGCATTGATCGATGGCCACCTGATACCTGCGCAATCCGAGCTTGATGGACTAGCGGTGCGCTACGATCTACCGGTACCGCTCGAGCCCGGAGAGACTCTGGACTTGAGCGTGCCGTTCAGCGTCTCCACCGCCGGCTTGATTCAGGAAGGTAACGTTCATCGTTTCGGAATCACGAAAGGTATGCTTTTCGCCCCCACTTTTTATCCTCTGGTTCCGCGCCTCTTGGAGGGTGAATGGGACGCACGAACCGCGCCATTTGGAGGCGACACAACCGTATCGGATGTGGCCTTTTATCAGGTCCGCATCGTTGCTCCATCGGACCAGAAACTTGTAGCAACCGGAGTCGAAGTCGACCGTGAGATGCTCGAAGGTGGGAGAGCAGCTGCTACCTACGTCAGCGGTCCCGCCCGTGACTTCGCCTTTGCACTCGGACCCTTTATCACTGAGACGAAGCAAGTCAACGGAGTCACCATAAACGGTTGGGCACTGCCTGAGCACGAGGATGACCTGAGGGTCATGGTTGGCGCCGCTGCGACCCAACTCGAGCTCTTAGTCGATTTGATCGGCCCCTACCCGTACACAGAGCTTGACCTGGTGGATGTACCAGGCGCGTTTGGAGGGATCGAGTATCCGGGGCTGGTGACAATCGGAACCCTGGGCGGCTCAAACGTCGTCGATCCTACGGTCCATGAAGTGGGCCATCAATGGTTTTATGGTTTGATTGGTGGCGATCAGCTCGAGGAACCCTGGCTGGATGAGGCCGCGGCCACATACACCCAGGTTCTGTATCACGAGCAGGCCAGCCGGCGAGGATATGCTACGGGGATGCTGACTTTCTTCCGGGATCAGATTCGCGATTATCCTAACTCGGAACTGCCGATCGGACTTCCCGTTGACGACTATGAAAGCCCAGCAGAATATGCGATTTTTGTTTACCGAAAGGGTGCGTTGTTCTTCGACGCGTTGCGCGGCGAGCTAGGCGACGATCTGTTTTTTGAGTTTCTTCAGACTTTTTTGGATCGGTATCGCTATGAGATCGCCAGTGCAGACGATTTTCAGTCCACGGTAGAAGAAGTCTGCGGCTGTGACCTGGACTCCCTATTCGACCTATGGGTATTCGAGGGTGGTGAGGCTCCCGGCCTATGACGATCACCTAATATCCCGTCGAACGCGGGTTACAATCGCCTGGTCCGGCTGGAGGCGTGAATGAACGATTACCTCTTCCGCGGGAGCTTGGAAGCCCTCGATCCAGATGTCCACGAACTAACTCAAATTGAAGCCGAGCGTCAGATCCGGCGATTGATTCTTATCCCCTCGGAGAGCACCGCCCCCATAGCCGTGCGGGAGGCTCTGTCGAGCGCATTTAATAACATCTACGCCGAAGGATACCCGCACAAGAGCACCCGGAGCCTGCAGGAAAGCGAGATCCTGGACTATGGCGCCCGGCTGGCCCACTACCGGCGCTATTCGGATCCCCGCTACTACAAGGGTGTGGAATACGCCAATACGGTGGAAGCCCTCGCACGCCGCCGCTGCGCAGAGCTATTTGCAGCAAATGAGCTGAATCCCAACGACCTTTATGTCAATGTCCAGCCCCTATCCGGTGCGCCGGCCAACAATGCCGTATACCAGGCTTTGATCAATCCCGGGGACACCATTATGGGCATGGATCTGATGCAGGGGGGACACCTCACACATGGGTCAGCTGCAAATCGATCTGGCAAGCTCTATCATTCGGTAAGTTACAGCGTCGATTCTCAGACGGAACGGATCGATTACGACGAAGTGGCCGCCTTGGCTCAAGAGCACTCACCCAAGGTCATCATCGCCGGCTACTCTTCCTACTCCTGGGCCCCGGACTGGCATAAATTTAGGGAAATCGCAGATGCTGTGGGTGCCTTCTTGCTTGCCGATATCGCTCACATTGCAGGGCCGATCGCGGCCGGAATACTTCCCTCCCCAGTAGGCATCGCGGATGTGGTGACATTCACCACCCACAAATCACTCTGTGGCCCGCGCGGGGGAGTGATCCTCACGCACTCGAAGCAGCTTTCTACGAAGTTGGATCGAGCAGTATTCCCCGAAGAGCAGGGCGGACCGCACATGAATACCATTGCCGCCCAAGCAGTCGGCTTCAAGCTCGCGGCCTCCGATCAGTTCCGGTCCTTGCAAGAAGCGGTTCTCGCCAACTGTCTAGCGCTCAATCGCTCGCTCGAGCAAGCCGGCTTGCGGATCCCTTATGGTGGCACGAACACCCACCTCACGAATGTCGACTGCTCTACCATTGTGGGGCCGGACGGGACACCACTTTCCGGCGATATGGCCGCTCGCATCCTGGACATCGTAGGGATCGTGGTAAATCGCAACACGATTCCGGGCGATAAGAGCGCAATTCGGCCTTCAGGCATCCGCTTAGGAACGGTTTGGGTCACCCAGCGCGGCTTCGGACAAGCCGAAAGCGAGCGCCTCGGCGACCTTATCGCGCAGGTCCTGAAAGCATGTAGACCGTACCGGATGGCTGGACGAGCGCGTGCGCAACATCGGGCCAAGGTGGACTACGAGGTTCTCGCGCAGGTGCAGAGTGAAGTGCGAGACCTTGCGGCGGACCTTGGCATCGATTTTGAGCCGGCGAGCCATGCTTACCCACACTTCTACTACATAGATGATCCCGCTCCTCCAGGTGCAACCAGCACAATCACTCTGGAAGGCCCGACCACGGAGGAGCTTATTCGCTACCTCACAAACGCTCGGCCCCTTGAGCTCGCAGCGGACCAATCCATTCGTGCTCAGCTGAGAGGCGTGGAGGGTGACGTTGACGTCATTCTGAGTAGAGAGGGGGATCGCTGGCGCCTGAACTTGGAATCAACACATGCCGCGAAGGTCGTGCCATGGTTGCGGGCGCTGTCCGATGGCTATGTGGAGTTTGACCCGGAGGATCTGCACCGTAAGCCTGCCGGACCCATCGTCGTGCGTCTGGAGGCCGGGCTCGAGAATTTTCCGGAGGTGTCAGCCGGGGCAGACGGAAGTGATAAACCCTGGTATCTGGGGGTCGCAGACGGTGCGGGAAGCCCGCTCCCAATATTCGAGTTTGAAGAGGCAGATGATGTGCCACTCAGGCGAACCGCGCTCTTCGAGGCGCACCAATCTCTAGGGGCGAAGCTTATTCCCTTTGCGGGTTGGGAAATGCCGGTTTGGTACGGCTCCGTTCTGGAGGAACACTCCGCGACACGAACAGCAGCAGGCCTCTTTGATGTGAGTCACATGGGCGTATATCAGGTCGAGGGTGAGCAGGCCAAAGCCTTCCTCGACAGCGTAGTTGCAAACGACGTTGCTTCATTAGACGTGGGTCAATCCCTCTATACGCAGTTTCTAGACGTGAAGGGGAGCGTGCTGGATGATGCGATGGTGTACCGCCGAAACGATGCGGCATACCTTGTAGTCGTCAACGCCGCGAATGACAACAAGCTCTGGACCTGGTTGCGGGCGGTTCAGAGTGGCGAAATTCGGATCGACTCAGATCGACCCTGGGTGGAAGTCTACGGCCGCGGGTGCGTCCTGAGAAATTTGCGCGATCCAAAAGAGGGAGAAGCAATGCGGGTGGACCTCGCCCTGCAAGGCCCTTCAAGCCGGTCCATCTTGATTGCTCTCGGGTGTTCACCCGAAGACCAGGCCAGGCTCGAGCAGCTTCCATGGGCAGGGCTCATGGAGGGCGAGTTCGGTGGCTTCGATTTGATCGTCAGTCGCACCGGCTACACCGGTGAGAGGATTGCCTATGAGCTGTTTGTACATCCAGAGAAGAGTGTGGGGCTCTGGGACCGATTGCTCGAAGTGGGTGGTCCGATGGGTCTAAAGCCGACCGGATTAGGGGCGCGTGATTCCCTAAGAACGGAGGCGGGCCTACCACTTTATGGTCAGGAGATGGCCGGGGAAATGAATCTCGGAGTGGGAGACGCCGGATTCGCGGCGTATGTCAAGACTTATAAGCCGTGGTTCATCGGCAGATCCGCTTTCCTACAGCAGGAGAAGGAGAGAACTCGGAAGGTGGTCCGATTCCGATTTAGGGATCAGCGGGTCCGAATGGCGCACTATGGAGACCTCGTCGCCGACGAAAATGGCGAGCAAATTGGTGTCGTGACATCCTGCGCAATCGATAGTGATCGTTATCTTATAGGGCAGGCGCATATATCTCTGGACCAGGTGAAGATGGGGACACCCATCGCCATTTTTCAAGGTACGGCATCCGATCATTCCAAGGCAAATGGATCCGGCACTCCGGC
>JAZGCZ010000195.1:0-4732 GCA_036477195.1 Anaerolineales bacterium
TTGGCAGATCAAGCGGACGCCATTATCGTGTGTACGGAGTGGAATGAATTCATGCAGCTCGATTTGGAACAGATCCGCGATCTAATGAATCAACCAGTGATCGTTGACGGTCGAAACATCTACGACCCCGTTCAAATGGCAGACCTTGGCTTCAAATACCGCGGTTTCGGGCAGGGCTACCCCGCCTCGGTTGCGGAAGCTGAGCGCGCAAAGGAAGAACAGCCTACCTTATGAGTGGAGCCGTCACACGCACCCGGCTCCGTAATGGCTTAGAAGTCCGGCTCAAAGAAATCCACACCGCCCCGCTGATTAGCACCTGGGCTTGGTACCGGGTGGGGGCGCGGAACGAAGTCCCCGGGATCACTGGAATCTCCCACTGGGTTGAGCATATGCAATTTAAAGGCACTCCGACGTTTCCAGCCGGAACGCTTGACCGCGCAATTTCGCGGGAGGGCGGTTTTTGGAATGCATTCACCTGGATGGACTGGACGGCATACTTCGAAACTATGCCGCAAGATCGCGTTGAGCTTGCGTTGAAGGTCGAAGCCGACCGCATGCAAAATAGCCTTTTCGACCCAGCGGAAGTCGAATCCGAGCGCACGGTGATCATTGCGGAGCGCGAAGGCAGCGAGAACGAGCCGACGTTCCGTCTGTCTGAGGAGGTACATGCGGCCGCCTTCCGAGTTCATCCGTACCACCATATGACTATCGGCGACATGGCCGACTTGCACACGATCTCCAGGGACGATCTTTACGGACATTACAAGAAGCATTACGTTCCAGGTAACGCCGTACTCGCGATAGCCGGAAATTTCAAAACGAGCACGATGCTCCGGCGCGTTCGGGAACTCTTCGGTTCCATTCCGAAGGGCCCAAAGCCAGAATATTCAAATCGGCCTGAACCTGATCAGCCAGGCGAGCGGCGTGTCACGGTCGAAGGGCCAGGGCAGACGGCATATCTAGACCTGGCCTACCAGGGTCCCGAGGCCACCCACGAGGATTTCATACCGATGGCGGTGCTGGACAGCGCCTTGACTGGGGCATCGAATCTCAATTTATTTGGGGGCGGGATTTCGAATAAGACTTCCCGCCTCTACAAGAAGCTTGTCGAAGGTGAGCTGGCGGCCTCCGTTGTGGGAGGATTGGCGGCCACCAACAATCCTTATCTGTATTCGATTTCGATGACCGTCAGACCCGATAGTTCCCCCGACAAAGTAATTGCCGCATGCGACGAGGAAATCCAGCGGATGCTGGACAAGCCGGTGACGAAAAAGGAAGTAGCCAGGGCCATAAAACAAGCCAAAGCCTTGTTCGCCTATGCCAGCGAAAGCATCACGAATCAGGGATTTTGGCTTGGGTACAGTGAAATGTTCGCGTCCTACGATTGGTTCGAAACATACCTCGACCGCCTATCGAAGGTAACCCCGGACCAAGTGTTGGAAGTGGCTAGAAAGCGGCTCATCCCATCGCGGAGAGTGGTAGGAGTGTACAGTCCCAATGGGACAACTACCTCGGCTTGACATCAAAACCCTTCCCGGTCCGGAGACTGTCGTGCGGCGCGAGCTGGATAACGGCATCACGTTTCTAGCAAGGGAAAATTTCTCCTCACCCTCGGTAGTCATCTCCGGATACCTGCCTGTGGGCTCGTTGATAGAAGAAGCCCACATGGCCGGGCTGGCTTCAATGACCGCCGCTTCCATGATGCGTGGCACCCGGAAACGCAATTTTGCTCAAATTTACGAATCGATCGAGTCGATCGGGGCGCGCCTCAATTTTGCGGCCGGAAAACACAGCACATCTTTCTCCGGGAAGGCACTGGCAGAGGATTTGGGAGTGCTGCTCGATCTCCTTCATGAGGTCTTGCTGACTCCGACCTTTCCAAAGGCCCAGGTCGATCGCCTGCGCGCCGAAAAGATGACCGCGTTGGGTATCCGCGACCAAGATACCGGTGCACGGGCAGATTTGGCATTCAACAAGCTCATTTACAAAGGTCACCCGTACTCAATTCCCACGGAAGGGAATAAGAAAACCATTGCGCAGCTGACCGCTGCAAATGCCCGATCCTTCCACCGCAAGCATTTTGGCCCGAACGGTATGGTCATTTGTATAGTTGGCGGAATCAAGGCTCGGCAGGCTGCGAAGGCCGTTTCCGACCGCTTCTCAAGCTGGAAGGGAAATGGAAGCGGTGCTGATCTAAGTGTTCCGGCGGTCCGCCCTCCAAAGGGCATTAAGCGGGTCCATGTTAATCTGGAAGGAAAGAGTCAATCCGACCTGGTGATGGGGATCCCTGGCCCGCGGCGGTCTGACCCTGATTTTGTCTCAGCCGCCTTAGCCAACAACATCCTTGGGCGGTTCGGCATGTTTGGGAGGATCGGAGACGTGGTCCGTGAGGAAGCAGGCCTGGCTTATTATGCATACAGCACCCTCTCTGGCGGAGTAGGACCTGGCCCCTGGCAGGTGGTCGCCGGAGTCAATCCCAGCAATCTTGAGAAGGCCATCGAGTTGATCCGGGGCGAGCTGCGGAAAATCATCAAGAGTCTCCCTGGTCAGGACGAGCTGGATGATAACCAGGCAAATTTCATCGGACGCCTCCCGCTTCAGCTAGAATCTAACGAGGGGGTTGCAGGTGCGATCGTGAACGCGGAAAGGCATTCGCTCGGCATGGACTACTACCAGAAATATCCGGGCCTTGTCGCCAGCGTGACACGCGAGGATATTCTCCGAGTTGCTCAGCGATTCATCGACCCCGACAATCTGGCTATCGTGAGCGCAGGAGCTCCTTCACCCAATGGCGAGCGGCCCAAAAGCAAGCGCAGCAATTCCAGACGAGGCTAAAAAGCAATCATGACCACGCTACGATCAGGTGTCGATATTATCGAAGTCAATCGCATTGACAAAGCGATCTTGCGGCACGGGCAGCGATTCTTCGATCGCTTTTACACGAGCCAGGAACTGATCGATTCCGATGGCCAGACTCCTTCGCTTGCGGCGCGATTTGCGGCCAAGGAAGCCGTAGCAAAAGCGCTGGGCACCGGAATTGGCGAGGTGGCATGGAAGGATATCGAGGTCGTTACCGGACCTCGAAGGGAGCCTATGCTCCGGCTGCACGGACAAGCGCGGGAGCTAGCAGACTCCATGGGGCTTACGGATTGGGCCATTAGTCTGAGCCATACGGAGCAACACGCGGTCGCGGTTGCCGTAGCCTTTAACACTTTCATCGACTGAAAACTGGATATGTTATACTGCCAACCGCTCCCGCCCAAGTCCGTTAGCGGCTTGGCGGGAGAATTTGCGCACAGGGGTAACCTACGCTTGTGCAGGGAATTTAGGATGGAGGAGGCTGCATGGCCATCGTGAACATGAAGGAATTGCTTGAAACTGGGGTCCACTTCGGGCATCGGACTCGAAAATGGAATCCCAGGATGCGGCCCTTTATATTCACAGAACGAAATAACATTCATATCATCGATCTTCAGCAGACGGTCGACTCTTTGATAGAAGCCTTTGGATTGATCCGAGATACCGTCGCCGAGGGAGGCAATATCCTCTTCGTAGGCACAAAGCGGCAGGCCCAGGAGACGATCGAGCTGGAAGCGAGGCGTTGTGGCATGCCATACGTCAACGCACGCTGGCTTGGTGGGACATTGACCAATTGGCAAACCATCCGAAGCCGCATCGACGAGTTGAATGAGCTCGAGCGGCGCAGAGACGAAGGTGAGCTGGAGTTACTATCGAAAAAGGAAGCACTGACAATCACCCGGCGCATCGACAAGCTTGAAGAGCGTCTGGGAGGCATCCGAGAAATGAAATCTGTTCCGGAACTCCTCTACGCAGTCGATGTTCGTAAGGAAGAGACGGCGGTCCACGAGGCTAATTTACTCAATATTCCTGTGATTGCATTGGTTGATACAAACTGCGATCCCAGAGGAGTGGACTACGTAATTCCATCCAACGACGACGCCATCCGTGCCATCAAGTTGCTGACCTCCACGATCGCAAACGCTGCGCTCGAGGGTATGGAGATGCGCAAGGATCGTGAAATTGATGAAGACCAGATTGCTTCCGCCCCCCAAGAAATCGCTGCGTCGGAGATGACAGACGAAGAGCTGTTGGGCGAGGCCACCTTGGCTAAACTGCAAAGTGGCGAGTTTGATGAGAAGCTCGCCACACCAGAAGCGAAAGCTGGAACCGAAGAGGCTGAGGCTGGGGCGGAAGAGGCGGAGGCTGAAACGGAAGAGGCAGGGACGGAAGAGGCTGAAGCTGAGACGGAAGCGGCGGAGGCTGAAACGGCGGAGGCCGAAGCTGAGGAAGAGCAGGCCGAAGCTGCAAAGGAGCAGGCCGAGCCGGAAGCCGAGGCAGCAGCAGGTGATGTTGAGTCCGACTCCGAGGGAGAAGTGGAAGCGGATGCTGAAGCAGAAGAAGTGGAAGAAGCAAACGAGGAAGAAGTAGAAGTGGAAGAAGAAGCACAAGAGGAAGATGAAACGGAAGAGCCCGAAGGCAAATGAAGATTTATGCGGAGCAAGTAAAGGAGCTTCGCAAAAAAACCGGAGCGGGGGTGCTCGATTGCCGAGAGGCCATGGAAGAGGCTGAGGGCGATACAGATGCCGCGGCTGGAATTCTGCGTCAGAAGGGCCTCATAAAAGCTGCCGGCCGCTCAGGCCGCGAAGCCAGCGAGGGGATTATCGACCTGTATAGCCACGGCGAGGGACGGCTGGGCGTCATGGTGGAAGTC
>JAZGCZ010000196.1:0-2462 GCA_036477195.1 Anaerolineales bacterium
CGAACCACCATAATCCCTGTCGGAAGCGTGTAAACAAGTGTCAGACCGAAGGCCCAGAACCCGAGCCCCGCGAGGGTCCCCCAAAGTGCGAAGCCCACCTTCTGCCGCCATACACGCAGCGCCAGCAGCATGAGCAGATTTCCAATAACTAGCGCCTCCCCGTAACCGCCGAGAGAGATCGTCGTATAGAGCATCACATTGACCGACGGAACCGCAAGGAGTGCGGCTGCTACCCATGCGATCCGCTTGCTGCCAAAAATGGACCACCCGAGGGCGGCGCTAGTCAGGATGGTGGCCACATAGAGGAGCGCTTGGAGGAGGCGGATCACCCAGACCGCTTCACCTAATAGCGCGAAACCGAGTGCCGCAAGAGTGGCATCGAGGCTTCCCATATAAGCCTGACCGTAGAAGAACGCAGGCCACTGCCCGTCCAGGATATGGCGGGCCATCAGCCCCACCACCGCCTCGTCTGAGTTGAATGGAAATGCGCCCGCGGCCAAGAAGATCAGCT
Organism: Anaerolineales bacterium; assembly: GCA_036477195.1. Classification (GTDB taxonomy): domain Bacteria; phylum Chloroflexota; class Anaerolineae; order Anaerolineales; family E44-bin32; genus JADFRG01. The sequence goes on from JAZGCZ010000196.1 coordinate 512, forward strand.
TCAGAGCGATCCCCATCATAGCGATCAGGATTGCTCCGATCCAGTACCCTTCGGTCAGCTTTTGGGCTAGCCCTGGCAACTGTATAATCCGCCTGTGCTGCGCAATCCTCTGCGCTGGGCCGAGGTTCTCATTCCGCTCCTCGCCTTTGGAGTCCGCCTGATTCCGGGCCCGCGCACCATTGACGACGCCTACATCACCTTCCGCTATGCCCGCAATCTGCTCGACGGTCATGGGCTTGTGTATAACCCAGGCGAGGCGGTGCTGGGAACCACGACTCCCCTGTTCGCCTTACTTCTGAGCGCGCTCGGATTTCCGATCGGGGGCTCGGAGGCGGCCTTTCCGGCGATAGCGCTAATCGTGAGCGCAGCCGCCGATGCGGCCACCGCATACCTCCTCATTCGCATAGGGAGCAGGCTTGGCTCAACTGCGGCGGGTGTCGCGACCGCGCTCATCTGGGCCGTCCACCCCTGGTCCGTAACGTTCGCCATTGGAGGAATGGAAACCAGTCTGTTCGTCGCCCTACTAAGCGCCACATTCTACTTACATTTGTCCGGGCAACCAATCATGGCCGCCGGAACAGGAGGCTTGGCGCTTATGACTCGCCCAGACGCCTTGATTTTCTTGGCCCCCATCTTTATCGATCGGGTACTGGTCACGCTCAGGAAAGACGAGAAAACTCGTAAGCTCGGATGGCAGGAGGCGGCAGCCTTCGGCGCTCCGGTCGGATTGTGGATCGTATTGAGCACGCTGGCTTATGACTCGCCCGTTCCGCAATCCCTGTTCGCTAAGGCCGTAGCGTATGAGCTCCCAGCGAGCGCGGGGCTTGTGCGACTGCTGCAACACTACGCGACACCCTTCATCTGGCACGAGATCCTTGGCACCGCATGGATCGCAGTCGGTTTGATTTTATATCCCACTCTCTTTGCATTAGGTGCTCTCCTAGCTGTCCGCACTACCGCGCGCGCCTGGCCGCTTTTCGTCTATCCATGGATCTATCTCCTTGCCTATTCAATCGCCAATCCGCTCCTGTTTCGCTGGTACTTAGTCCCCCCAATGCCGCTCTATCTGCTGGGGATTTTTCTGGGCGGGGCTCGCTTATCTCGAGATATAAAACACTGGTTCCCAATCGCGCTTCTTACCCTCTTGGGGTTAATTGGATCCTTATCCGCGTGGACCTTTCGCCCGGATCACGGACCAACCAGGCCGGCTCCCGAAATGGCCTTCATTCAGCTCGAACTCCTCTATGAGCGGGCTGCTCAATTGCTCTCAGACCGCATGCAGCCCGGAGATGTGCTCGCAGCTGCCGATATTGGCACCCTCGGCTACCATGCTCCAGGAGAGATACTTGACCTCTTGGGTCTGGTTTCCCCGGTGGCCACCGATTACTACCCTCTTCCGGCATCCGCCTATGAGATAAACTACGCCGTACCCGCGGATCTGGTGGCTGATCTCACGCCAGAGTTCATCGTTATCCTCGAAGTTTATGGGCGGAATACGCTTCTTCAGGACCCGCGATTTCAGATGAACTATGAGCTTCAGGATGTACTGAGCACCGACATTTATGACAGCGACGGGCTGTTAATCTTCAGTAGATCTGAATCAGGCTGATCTACCGTATCTTCGCCGTCTGCGGCGCCCGGATGGTGGGTGTAATTTGTACTGGACCCTCGATGCGGAGACCAGTAGGAGCTCAGACAGCCCCGCAGCTAACTAGCCCCACGCGCTCAATTCATGGCGTAACAAAAAGAAAAGAGGCTGTCTCAAGTTGCTTTTGAGACAGCCCCTATCTTTGTGAACACTGCTAGCCGCTAAGGAGCAGCCGGACAATCGATGCGCTATTCCCGCAAATAGTCCACCAGCACGCGCCGGTGGGAAGGGTGACGCAAACGACTCAGAGCTTGTGCTTCGATCTGTCGCACCCGCTCTCGAGTGACACCCATCTTTCGTCCT
>JAZGCZ010000197.1:0-6039 GCA_036477195.1 Anaerolineales bacterium
GCCAGCGCTCCGGAAGCCAGCCTGGCAAGCAGGCGATCTTCATCTCCTAAAGCCTCAATAAGAGGCGGAACAGCATCTGGGATCGGATGCTGGCGCAACCCGGCCGCCGCGCATTGACGCACTGTTGCATCTTCGTCAGAGAGCGATTCGATCAGCGCGGCGTCGGCACGCGGGTCATTCATACTCGAGAGAGCCATCACAGCCCACCAGCGCTGATCGGGCTCGGGTGAAGCCAGCAAGTTTAGGAGGAATTGGAGTGCGGGTTCGCCGTGCTGTGGAATCTGGTGAAGTGCCCGCGCCGCGCGGGCGTCGTCTTCTGAGGTTAATTCGCTTATTAGCGTCTCGAGCTCACTCACTAGCGCTCCGGGGGTGGAACAGGCAGGTCCTCCTCGGCGATCGAGATCCACTTATCTCCCTCGTCGATCAACATAACGGGGATGTCGTCCAGGATCGGATACTTGCGGCCGCAGTAGTCGGCGTCTTCCTGGCACACCAGCCAGGTGTCCTTTATTAACACCAGCATCCCCTCCCGCTCTTGGACGCAGTGGGGGCAACGCAGGATTTCAAGCAGTTCTTCGCTAACCATCAAACTCTCCCGTGGGAGCGCCGATTTTACCATCGTGATGGGTTTGGGGAAAACTCATGGAGCAGGCCGAAGTACAGAGTCGGCAATTTGAGCGCAGATTTTGCGTCGCGAATTCGCGGGAAATGGGCTGGAATTGGGCGGGCGCAGCGATTGGGACTGCGGGTTGTGGGGAGTGCGTTTTTTTTGCGCGGTTGACTGCGGATGCCAAGGGGGTTCAATCCTCGTCGGTTATCGCATCCTCCGGCAGCTCGGTTCCTGGACCATATTCGTATATTGCGCGCCAGGGAAGATAATGGGTCTTGATGGTATCCCGGTGCAACGTATCGCCGCCGCGCGTTACGGTGCGAGTGACAATCACGTCCATTCCGTCCGCCTCGAAGTCCACCTGCTCGATTTCTCCCTCTTTTAGATCAGGATTCTCTTTGTAAAGTGGCTTGGGCGCATCGATCTTCCCCGAGATCTGAGGGGAACTGATTTGTACCTCTCGGCCATCTCCGGTCGAATAGAACTTCCAGAGCAGCTGCGTGCCGTAGATGTAGGTCTCGGAGAGCATCCAGTGGTCGGTATCGTTCGTGAACTTGAAATCCACTAGCGGGACATATACCGTGGCATCAAATCCCGGTCCGGGTGAGCCCGGCCCCTGCTCATAGTAGCCCACGCGGTAGGCATGAGGGTTGCGTTCGACGACGCCGAATCCGCCGAATAACGCGGTGCGGAACAGCGTGGTACTCACCTGGCAGACTCCCCCGCCCACGCCCTTGATGGTGCGATTCCCATAGATGATGAGCGCCTCCGCGTAGCCGTTGTTCAGGCTGATGTCCCCCAGCACCTCTGCCATGGACAGTGTCTCTCCCGGGGCGATCAACAGCCCGTGGAAGGGCGCTGATGCAGTCACGATGTTCTGGATCCGGGCCGGACTGGAGCCGGCGAAATAGCTTGAGACCACGCTGACCTCTTCGGTGATGCCCAGTTCCGCAGCAGTAGCATCGCTGCCGACGGCTGGATGCTCGAGCTCGAAAACCAGCGGAATTTCATGCTCACCGATAGCAAGCCCACGATTGATAGCCTCGATACTCCCTGGGATATCGAGTGTGCGCCCGATGACGGCTTCCGCCAGGAGATCGAGCTCGCGTGTCTCATCATTGAAAATGAAGCGCGCGTTTTCAGACCCGCGTCGCAATTCCGGGGCGAGGGGCTCGAGATAAGCAAATAAGGCAAACGGATCGATACCCACCTGGTACTGTCCCTGCTCTTCATTGAGATTGAAGCGCAGCATCTCAGCCAGGCGCTGCTGATCGATGGTCCAAGGACCAGCTTCTACGGCGGTGAGGGTAAGCGGCGCGCTCAGTATTTCGGCCGCAACCCGGCCTTGCTCCGTGGCGTCCATCACCAACGGTGGGGTCTCGATCACGGCGAGCGGGATCTCGGCGTCACGAAGCGAAGCGAATATTGGTTCCAATTGCTCGAGATTGCGCACGATTTGAAGTTCTCTTCCGATTTGCCCCGGACGCATCACAATCTCTACCCCGTTTACGCCCAGGGCCGCCTCCAGCTGCGGGCTGTCGATTTGCGCCGCCAATGCGTTCAAATAGGTTGCCGCGGCCCGCTGATCGAATAGCACCGTCGTTGGCACCCCAACACCCGAGCTCCAGGCGCTGAAAAAATCGGTGAGCTGGAGCAAGGCTCCACCTTCCCGTCCTATCGAGAGCGCCTGGCCGGCCATGCTCGGGATGTCCAGCGCCACACCAAGCTCTCCTGGCGTCGCGACCCAGTGGCTCGTGCCGTCCGTCATTAGCACCGTACCCGTACGTGGGTAGGAAAGGATCTCGCCGAGGGCCAGCTCAATTTCTGGTTCAGTGAGCCCGCCCACCGAGACGCCCGCTGCTGAAACACCGGGTAAGGCGCGTCCGGAATAGGCCACCCGGGTCCCTACAATGAAGAACACAAGCACCGCACCGATGGCTAACAGCATGCCCAGCAGTGCAACCGGCAAAGAAGGGAGTATCGACTTCAAGCGTGTGCGCGTTTCCATAGTTGGCGGCCGAAATTGGGCGAGGAGTATATCATCTGCAAATGGGTGAGGCGCAAATCCGGGCTTTACCCCCACCAATGCGTCCAGCGGTATCCGCCGCACTGAGCAAGGCATTCTGGGGCGCTAGTGTCAGAGACCCCGAAGCTCTGCCTGAGCTACGGCTTCAGCCAAACTTCCACGCTCGAAAAGTAGCGAAGGCCAGGAGGGTCTGCGTTCTGTTCGCGGACCGCCACCCGCACATACTGAGCATATAGGATGTCGTAGGGGATTACGAGCTCGAAGGCTCCCAACACGCCCGGCTCCATGGAGTCCAATTGGACCTGGTAGGTTGCTAGAGCTTCCCCACTTCGGTTGAGCAGCTCGACCGTAAGCGGTAACTCTGAATCGGTCCAACCCGCCCCTCGCACGATCATCAATCCGCCTAGGACAACGCTGCCGTCCCTGGGCTCCAAGATGGCAATCTTCTGCGGTCCATGCTCGACCGGGTGAATGCGGGGTAACCCTTCCGAGAGCAGCACCAGGTCCACGGACACCATTTGATCCAGGCTGGCCCAGCGGATCCCGTCGGTGCTGATTTCCAATCGGGCACTTTCAGCTACCGCGGACGTACTAAATTCCAGCCGGGTGGCAAAATTGCCAGCGTTTCCTGGGTAGGCGAAGAGGATCGTGGTCTGCTCCGATACCACGCGCCCGTCCTCGCCCAGCAATCGGATATGCACGCGCTCGTTGTAGCTGGGACCGCCGCGCCCCACGATTTGAAAAGGACTCGTCACTTGCGACCCTGGCCCGGGTCGATAAATGGCCAAGCGCGCATCGGGCAAGACCGAGCTTGACGGGATGAGGGTAGGAATGATTGGTTCCTCGGGATGCTCGATCACGATCGCCGGAGTAGCCATATTAAAGGGCGCTGGAGTTGGCGCGCTGGGGGGCTCGAGCGCTGGAACGGTCGGGTCGACAAAGGGTGCGGTCGCCGGTGGAGCGGTGGGCTCAGCAGGGGGCGGGCTGGGAGTCGTGCTCGAACATCCGGCCAAAGCCAGTATTAGAGGGAGCGCCCCGACGTAAATGCGCAGCATGGACATATCCGGTGAGTTGCTGGCCAATCTTTAGCACGGATCAATGGAATGATGCAAGTCGGGGGCCAGGGCCGCTGAAGCTAGGAAAGCGCCGAACTACAACTTATGTAAATTGCACAGAGGTGCATCGACGTGGAGGCAGTGGGACCCAGAGGCGCGAGGCGGCTGTGTGGTGGGGCCAGGATGCGGTGGTACCCAGAGGCGGGAGGCGGTTGCGTGGTGGGGTCAGGATGCGGAGTCCGTTGTGCCCAGATGCGGGAGGCAGTTACGAGGCGGGTCCGAGATTCGGCTACGTGGCGGGTCCTAATTGCGAAATGCGGCTACGTGGCGGTGCCAATGGCGCGGATGCTGATACCCACGAGAAAAAGGCAGATCAAGCCATAGGTCAGGCTCGCCCGGCGATCGTCTCTACCCCGCGTGTAGGCGAAATAGCCGGGAATGGAGATGGCGGCCACGACGCCATAAAGCACATGGATTGTTCTGGCGGGGCGGGCACCCTCAATCCACAGAATGATGCCAATGACCATCTGAGCCAAAATCAGGATCTCCCCGACCGCCAAGATCCCCCAGTAGCCGCCGGTGATGCTGCGACGAAGGAAAAATATTGCCACGCCCCACACGCCGGCAACCGATAAGAAAAGCAGCATGGTGTTTGCTAGCCGTGCGTGGGCAATTGTCAGTGTCATGCGCGAAATAACCCTCTAGCTCAGGCCGTAAATCTCCGAATACTTGTCGGTCAAGTAATCGAGATAAGGCTTTGCACTTAGTCCATCACCTGTTACTTGATTGAGCAAATCCATCGGTTCATACTTGCCTCCATGTCGATGGACCTTTTCATTCAGCCACCCAATGAGCTCCCCAAACTCCCCCCTTGAGATCTGAACTTCGAGATCGGGTAAGTCTTCGCTGAGTTTCTGCCAGAGCTGCACGGAGATGAGGTTGCCCAGCGTATAGGTCGGGAAGTAACCAAAGTATCCGTGAGACCAATGGATGTCTTGAAGCACGCCCTGGGCATCATCCGGAGGCCTGAGCCCTAGGTATTCCTCAGATTTTGAGTTCCAGGCCTCAGGTAGGTCATCTACCGCAAGTTTGCCCTCGATCAAGTCGGCTTCGATCTCGAACCGCAGCAGGATGTGAAGGTTGTAGGTTGCCTCATCCGCCTCAACTCTTATGAGCGATTGTTTAACCCTATTGATGCCACGGTAAAAGGCGTCGACCTCGATGCCGCCGAGCTGACTGGGGAAAGCCGCCTGAAGCCGCGGGTAGTAAGCCGTCCAGAAGGCGCGGCTGCGGCCCACAAGGTTCTCAAGCATACGTGACTGAGACTCATGCATGCCGAGCCCAGCGTCATGAGCTCCCTCCAAGCTCGAGGCTGAAAGGGTCGGAATTCGGTCCAACGAGGGAGCGATCCCCTGGCTGTAGATCGCGTGGCCGGCTTCATGCATGGATCCGAATAGGGCAGATCCAATGTAATTTGGGTTGGTACGAGTGGTGATGCGCACATCGTTTCGATTAAGGGACTGGCTAAATGGGTGCGGCGCCGTATCTTGCCGGCCTCGCGTAAGGTCATATCCCAGGTCCCGGATCACGTCCAGACCGAAATCCCATTGTGCCTTCACGTCATAAGCGACGTGTAAGAATGAATCGTCAACCGTATCCGATCGTTCGCTGATGGCCTGTACTAATGGAACCTGTACCTCTCGAAGCTCAGCAAAGATTTCTCTCACCGTAGCCAGCTTCAGACCCGGCTCATAGTCGTCCAGCAGCGGATCATACGGACTGTCGTACGGCTCGAAGAAGCTTACGTAGGATCGTTTGATGTCCAAGACCTTCTCGATGTGTGGCTTAAAGTCGGAGAAACTCGAAGCCTTTCGCGCCTCGACCCAGGCGTTAAATGCGAGACCGACCGTTCGTTTGGATTCGGCAACCCAGTCGGCTGGCACTCGCCGACTCTTGTCGAAATCTCGTCGAAGACGTGCAACGATTCCCACTTCATCCGAGTTCGGATCCAGGTCCTGGACTTCCGCCTCTGCGGCTGCAAGTGCCTCGCCAAACTCGTCCCGGACAAAATGCTCGTGAGCCAAGCTGGCAAGCGTAGCCATCGCGTGCGATCGACTATCAGCGCCTCCCGGCGGCATGTTGGTCTGCATATCCCAACTCAGCAAATCTGCGGCGGAGGCGAGATCGAAGACCTTGCCAGACATTTCACGAAGCTTTTCGTAGTGTTCTCCCATTCCCTCGCTCTTCTCCTCTTCTAGATCACCCGCCAGAGCGGTAGCTCTCCCTGCAGCGAGTTCCAACCTCGGCTGCTCGAGCTAGACCACCCGCCAGCGAAGCGGATCGCCGTT
>JAZGCZ010000198.1:0-2560 GCA_036477195.1 Anaerolineales bacterium
ATGGCTACAACCTGGATCGGGACATCCACATCCCGCTACCGGGAGTCCTTAAGGACGTGCAGAAGATTTTGAATACCATGGGCATGTCCAGCCTTGCCGACGACTTAGAACTGCGCCTCAACCGGGCCGCCGAGGCGGCTGCGCCCGAGGCCAAGGAGCTATTCTGGCAGGCTATCAGCGAAATGACGCTGGACGATGTGCGGCAGATCTATGATGGGCCAGACGATGCCGCCACTCGCTATTTCCAGGACAAGATGACACCGCCGTTGGCCAAGCGTATGCAGCCGGTGGTGGACCGCTCACTGGCCGACGTGGGCGCGATCCAGTCTTACGACAATATGATGGGGCAGTATGGATCGGTGCCTTTCGTGCCCGACGTGAAAGCGGATCTAACCAGCTACGTGGTCGAGAAGGCGATGGATGGCCTTTTCTATTACGTCGCCAAGGAGGAGGCTGCGATCCGCAACAATCCGGCGGCGAGGACGACCGAGCTGCTGCAGAAGGTATTCGGAGCGAGTTAGTCAAACTTTCCCGGAAACGTGTAGCTTTCAGCGACCAGACGCTCAGCGTCACAAATGTCCGAGTCGGGTCAACAACGGAAGTCCAGCGTGGGCCCCGAAATGTCTGCTCTTGGGGGCAAAGCGGACCTCATTTTCGGACGACCGGATGTCTGCTTGTAGCCACTACCGGACCTTTGCCCGGATCAGGTGCGTGTGTGTTGGGTACGCAAAGTGCGATCCACGACGATAGCCAGACAACGCCTCCATGACTTCATCCACGATCTGTCGCATAACGGCATCACCGCGCTCCAAGACGGCTGGTCCTACAGGGGTCCCCATGATTTCCTTGGGAATTGCATTCTCTGGGTCGCCTAGGACTCTCTCGACAGCGAGCACTTGTGCCGAGATATCGCCAAAGCCCTGTTCGGAAACCAGAGAGCCAAGCGCGTCCGCACCGGGCGAGGCGAATGGCGCAAGCAAACGCTCGGCAACCTCGTCATTGACGTGCCGACGAAGCGCTTCCGCCAGCGCCTTGAAGAGGGCGCTGGTCTCACTCCATACAGTTAAGGCGATACGGCCTCCTGGCCGGAGCACTCGCTTGATCTCCCGGAGTGCAAGTTCTTGGTCGGGAAAGAACTGGAGCCCCTGCTGGCAGAAAGCCACGGAGAATGTCCCATCCTCAAACGGAAGCTTCGTAACGTCGGCGGTGCGCCACTCGCAGGACTGAGAATGCGAATCGCCCAGATTGCGGGCAGCATCGATCATTCCTTCGTTCAGGTCGACACCGACGATACGCGCGGACGGGCCGACCCTCTCACGTGCTTTCCGGGCGACGATCCCGGTGCCGCACGCGATATCCAAAATGCTGTCGTCGTCGAACAAGGGAACGGCATCCAGAGTCGCCTCGGCCAGGGGTGAAAAGATGGCAGGCACCTTCTGTTCTTCGTAGATCGCGGCGGCGCTACCGCTCAGCTGGAAGGTTTCTTGCGTCAACCGCCCCTCCCGAATTTCTTGGCAGGTTTTAGTCCCGGTTGGATCATCACATATTTGAATGATCTTCGCTATCTCGTGCGTACATCGGTTGTCGCAAATGTCCGAGTCGGGTCATAGGGCGACATCAGCCAATCTGTCACATCATCCGTCATGTGGCATAAACGCGATGCTGGCAAACGGGACTTTGCACCTCATAAATAGTGGCTTCAGGAAATTCCCAGTCCAACTAATTTTAGCAACGTTGGAATGGCCCTTGTGCAGGTTTCGGGGCAGTCGGGGCCGCTATGAGTTCGGCACGGAATCCAGGAACTCACCGAGAAAGCCACGAACTTCCTCAAGAAAGCGTGGCCATGCAGGCTCATCTTGTAGGATCAAATGGTTCTGGCCTTCGAGGGGTACAAATTTCGCGCCCGGAATCATGCCAGCCATACGTCGACCCTCTTCGAAAGGAACGGCTGCGTCATTACGACAATGCAGCACAAGTGTCGGTACTGAGACCGCGGGTAGGTCATCACAAATATTGATATCGTCGTAAGCTTCCCGGATGCGTATCGCATTCTCGGGTGAAGCAGAGACCCGCTGAAGATCGTTAAACCATTGCATCTGCTCGGGTGACGCATCCGGGATGAGCAGTGAACTGAACATCTGTCGAAAAGCAGGGTTTTCTTGGCCCCACCCCTGTCGCACCAATGCGCTCAGCGCTCTTGATCGCTCGATTTCATCCGGAGAGCCTCGATGGAATCCACCTCGAGCGTAGCCCCCGTATAGGACGAGGCAAAGAACCCGTTCCGGATGCTGGATCGCGTACTTGATCGATGCTGCGCACCCCTGCGAGATACCAAACAATGCAAAGCGCTTCAGAGCCACAGCGTCGACCACGGTCTCCAGGTCTTGCACGAAGGCCTCGAAGGAGATGTCCTCGACCTCCCAGTCGGACAGACCGTTGCCGCGCGCGTCGTAGCGGACCAGCAGGCGGTCCTTGGCGAGTGCCCGAAACAGATGGCGCCAGACCGGGCTTTGCCAGTCGTACTCAAGGTGGTTGAGCCAGTTGGCCGCCTTAACGAGGG
>JAZGCZ010000199.1:0-5703 GCA_036477195.1 Anaerolineales bacterium
GCACGATCCGGTCTGACAAGAGCTTCGCCCATACTCCCATCATCGTCATCACTGCTACTGCGATTCGGGATATGATGCTGGCTTCGCGGGAGGCCGGAGCGGACTTCTTTCTCACAAAGCCACTATCCTATTTTGAGTTGGAACGCACCATCGACAGGATCATGTGACCTATGCCCGGGTAGATCCGAAAAATAATTCCGGAGGGTAATGCATGATCGCAATCTTATGGGGATATTGTCAAATGTTGTGGATCAGCCATCTCAGGCGGCGATCCTCAAGGCTTCTTCCTCTTCCAATAGCAGCTCCCGTTTGGGATAGGGTGCCACGTGCTTTCCATCCCTGAATTCCACGCCAGCTCGCACCATCGCTACCAGATGGGGAGCGTTCACCCTGCGCCAGTGACAGCGGTATCGCCAACCACGGAGCGCCGACCGGGAATAGCAGCACTGGAACCGAGAGGGCGTACAAACTCAGACCCAGTGACTCACTAAGGAAAGGCCGTGTATTGCTCAGGCGGCCCTGAACGCGCCTGATGGCATCCATCCCTCTCCTCAACATATTGGTAATACCATCTACGGAGTCCCAGTGAACCCAGATCTGGAGCACTGATGTGAACAGAATTGCCAATCCATTCGTCGAAGCAATTCACTCTCCAGTTTCTGACAAGCCTGATCCGCACGAGGAGGTGAAGATCCCGCAACCCTATTAAGGGCTCACCTCCAAGATTAGAACCCGACGATTCTCATAGACTGGGACGAGAAACCACTTGTCAACCAGGGTCGAGATATTAGAGTCATCCACCAGGGCCGACTTGTCAACGAACAAGAACTCTGCTCCGTGGGTTCGTAAGGTATCAACAACCTCATCGGCACTGGCCGAACTGTCAAAAACCTTGTTCGCAACCTCTGCGTACTCTCTCTCTTGACGGAACACGACCCACCTCAGCTCGGGAACAGCGTAGAGGGTATGGCGCTGCGCATACCCTTCTATCCACCACCCAAGTGGATAGTGCGATGGGCCAGCGGAGGTTGCCACAATTCGCGTTTCGGGCGGCGTAAACTCGCGAAGCCACTGCATGCCATCAAGGACATCTGCGTCGACTACTTGATACCAGTCAAGGGCAGCTCGGAACGATCTGTTGGATACCGGAACTACGATGGCGATCGACACCGCCAGCAGGCCAGCCAAAGCCATCGCGCGCGCAGCAGACAGCCATGATGTGACATAGGCTGGCCAAGTGTGGTCGAGAACCATAGCCGCTGCAAGAGGGCCAGCTATGACAAGTAGGTGAAGAATGCGGGTCTCAACCACGACCACAAACAGCAAAATGGCCGTCCATGTGATTGCAACCAATGTCGCGATCCCCTGCCGATCGCGCATAAGAAAGGGAAGCGCAACAGCGAGCAACAGAAGTGCAGTCCAGAGCGCGGGAGGGGAACGGAAGACATAGTTGAGAATTTCTCCCAGTTCGCCTAGGCGCGCCTTTGCAACATTGGTGGGATCCGTGGCCAATTGCTGGAGGGATGTGAGATATGAAGGGATTGCTAACATCGAGAGGACCACGATCCCTCCGGCGACGAGTGCGAGTCGCTTGAGATAGACTTCCCACTCCTTCAGAGCCCTGGCGACTATCCACGCGGTCTGGATCAGCATAACCGAGAGCAATAAAATCGCAGCGAGAACGTGAGTATACACAACGGCCGCCCCGAAAATGGCACCAGCCCAACCCCATAGGCCCCGGCCGCTACTAATCCACTTTTCGATGCCCATCGACGCTATCAGGAGGAAAGCCAACCCAGCCAGTTGGGGAAACCCCCCCCACGCGAATGCCTCTCCGTTAAAGGGAGCCAGGCTAAACAACATACTCACGCCGACTTGCATGAGCAAGGGTAGGCTGGTCAGAACGCGGATCAGCATGAAGAACGCGATGGCCAGTGCAATGTACGCACCATGCCCGATCCAATTGAGCGCAACTATCGGATTCGTTAGGTGAAGAAGACCTCCCAATGCAAAAGGGACCAAGGGGGGATAGGCCCCTTCAGCCAACCGGACTTCATTTCCCCGCAATTCATGGGCAAACGCCAGCCAGTTGCCAGGATCTGAGCCAGTCGGAGCGGCAAGAGTTTTCGTCGCTGGAAATCGCGCAATGAACAGCAGGGAGCCCACTAGCGCTGCTCCCAGTAGGGTTTGCAAAATCCGCATCCAGTCTAGTTCCAAGGCTAGTCTGCGCCGCCAAAAAGCCATCCCAGGCTCCTCAACATCCATGAAATGTTGGCGATGATCCGGATTCGGCCAAGACTTAAGGAAAGATCTAGCCCGTATTATGAAACGGGATCAGTTGCCATCGTGCCGGCGCTGGTCCGCAGTGAGGCGAGGAGAGATTCATATCGTTCAACTGTCGGTTCCCAGCCCCAGTAATCCAACGCAAATTGGCGTGCCAGCTTTCGCAATCGCGTCTTGTCAGATCTGCTAGTGATCCTGTCTATTTGAACCCAAAGGGATTGCGAATCCCTCTCGGCAAAGAAGAGGCTCTCTGGAGCACCACGACCGTAGTGGCCAGGCTTGCCACAAATCAAGGCCGGGGTGCCACTCGCCATGGCCTCTTGAACTACCAGCGGAAAGCCCTCACCAATGGATGGGAGGATCAGCAGATCCGACAGCGCGTACAGATCCCGAAGTCGGCGCTGGGAAACCTGGGGAAGCAAGAGTGCATTGCTCGCCAAGCGCAGAGACCTACCGCTGGCCCGACCCACCAAGACCCAGCTCCACCGGGGTTCAGCCGACACTAGCTCTTGAATGAATTGGACTCCCTTCTTCTCAACGAACCTTCCAACAAAGAGCAGCACAGGTCCATCTATTGGCAGGCCTAGATCACGTCGTAGAGCCCGCCGCTCATGACTGCTCGCAGGTGTGAACAATTGTGTGTCTACGCCGTTCATGAGCACTGGAGGAGCAGCCCTGAACGGAACGAATTCTCCAAACCATTCCCGGACATCATCACTGATGAACGTGACCTGTTCAGCGAGCGTCAACAGTAGACGACCAACAGTCCGGTAGGCCATTGTCTGCGCAGTGCGCTTCAAGGGGGATCTGTATGGAACAGGCCCAACGTGTTGTGTAAGCAAGACTGGTTTCCGGAGACGGCGAGAAACGACGAATGTCAGGACATTGATCAGATAGAGGCAATCGTGAATGTGGATCGCGTCAGACCACTTCACCTGATTGATCAGAACCCGAGTAGAAATCGGAGAGGGGATTGGGTAAGGGAATCCAAGCCTTTCCTCCGCAATGTTCCAAACCCGAATTGGTACGTCGTCTGGATGACTGAAATGGGGCGCATCTCGAACATCACCCGCTATCCAGCGCACAGAATGCCCTAGCCTCCGATAATACTGCGCGAGATTTTCCGCAACCAGTTCAACACCCCCCACATGCTCTGAATAGTAGTTACTGACCTGAAGTATCTTCAACTTTGCGGGTGAAGGCTATGCATGATCCAGTTTGATATGCGGAGATTGCAGTACTTCGTGTTGCATTTCTAGGACACGAATGCCATCCGCTGCCGAGATTCCTTTTGGCTGCACCCCCGTTAAACACGCACCTACGAATCTTGCAATTACCTCATCATTCCCGTATGCCAGCCGACCTAGGAGATGGTTCGCGCCCGAGCGAATGGTCCCCGCAACATGTGTTCGGATTGCCTGCAAGCTTGTCGAGATGATATCCCGCGCCCGGTGCTGACCATCATTCCGTGCGACGACAAGCACATCGCGGAATATGTCGACCATAGCAAGACATTCGGAACCCAACACAATGATTTGCCACTCGCTTAGTGGAGCTTCGAAATTCATTGACAGCTGGATCGGAACTGCGCCACTACGCAACAGTATTGTGACCAGAGCCGGCGTGCTCCATCCATGTAGGGAATCGACAATCTCTGCAGAAAGGAATTCGGGGGCATCCTTGAGTATGGCTCCTGTCAGGTAGAACATATGCGGTGACTCGTCGTAGAAAAGGCCTAACGGCAGCTCCTCGTACCAACTCGGCAGTCGCCTTGCATGATTGGATAATTGGAACGCCCAGATGCTTCGAATCTCGCCTACCCTGCCTCGCTCGATGAGCACACTCAACTCCCTCATAGAGCGAGCGAATTGGAAATTGTGCACCAATGCGAGTATCCGTTCCTTGCTCTGAGCGATCTCCGCGAGATCGTATCCCTCTTGAACTGACATTGCCATAGGTTTCTCAAGCAAAACGTGCTTCCCAGCAAGGAGGAACGACTTCGCGATCTCGTAGTGGCTCGAGGGATCTGTACCTACTGTAACTGCGTCAACCTGATCCATCCAGTCCACGCTCTGACCATGTTCGGCTACTGCCAACCTCAACTTCGGGAACCGCCGTCTGGCACGCTCAACATTCGCCGGAGTTCGATCAATGGCACCGACCACCGAGGCTTGAGGGCATCGATACAGCCAAGGAAGGTGCCGATGCGTGGTCGCCCACCCTAAACCGATGGCGGCAATCCTGAGCTCTTCCTCAGATTGCCGTGCCCGTTTAGTGAGCGTAATGCTTCCCACCGAGTTGTCTACTCTTGTTGCAGCTCATGTTGGATTGGGAACTGGGGACGGAGGAACTGGCGCGCATATATCAACTGGAGGATGAGCTGGCCTCACCGACTACCGCCGGTGCGGACTCCTGACCTGGTGCCGCAGCCTGGTCGTCCCCAGGTAGAGATTTAGTGTCATTGATGACGATGCTCAAGGCAAAGCTCCCCATTATCATCTGCACACCTAGGGCGATCCACATCAGTCCATACAACCCCACCCGCATTGCCCGCAAATCACCAAACGATGAGCGGATCCACGCCAAAAGAATGGCACCCTCTATTGCGAAGCCAAGAAGTGCAACTAGAATGCCGATGGCCAGACCAGTTCCCAGGCTCAATGAAGCCGCAACTGGCTTCAGCCACCTCCTCGCCGGGTACAGTCCCACCTTTACGGAGTATGCATGTGCAAGCACACCGAGCACTAGACAATACATGCCGATCAGTGCCGCTATGGTGGCCGGTATAGTCCAGTGGTCTCCTAGGGACATCGGACCTAGCCGAACGAAGGCACCACTTGGAAGCAAGTTCAGCGTGGTATTCAATCCAATGCCAAGGGCCAGAAGGGCCAAGCCGGGGATGATATATAGCCAGACTGGGGAGTAGAGAAGCAGGAAGCGCACGTGTCTCCAACTGTCACGCCATGGCCGAAGATGGGGCGGGCGCTTGCGGCCGTCGGGACGAAGAGTGATCGGGACTTCAGCCATGCGGAGATTCAGGAGTCGAGCCTTGACTATCATCTCGCTGGCGAATTCCATGCCCGTGGAACGCAGCTGCATTCGCCGGAACGCGCTGTTTGTGAATGCTCTTAAGCCGCACTGGGTATCGGATAGTCCCGACCGGAAGAACACGTTAAGGATTCTCGTCAGAATGGGGTTACCAACGTACCGGTTCATCCATGGCATGGCTCCTGGTTGGATTATCCCTTTGAAGCGCGAGCCAACAGCCAAGTCGTAGCCTTCTCGCAACTTGGCGATCATGGGTAGACAATCCTCGAAGTCATAGGATCCATCGGCATCACCCATGACAATGTACTTCCCACGCGCCGCCTTGCAGCCCGCGATTAAGGCCGCTCCATAGCCTCGGGTTGACGCGGAAAT
>JAZGCZ010000002.1:0-12172 GCA_036477195.1 Anaerolineales bacterium
CCGAGCTGACGCTGGTGGTTATGGTCGAAAAGAAAGTGCCACTGAGCGCGCTCGCCGAAGATGAGATTTTGCCAGGTGAGATTGACGGATTAAAGGTTGAAGTGCGAGTGGTGGGGGAAGTGAGCGCTCAAGGGGATGTTGATAAACTAGGGGATTGAAGGATCCGGGCGAGAAGTGGCATTATCAAGTTCCAGATCGGAGATTGCTTGTCCTCTGCTAGGCGAGGGCGCGTCCTCTGATAGGCAAGGGCTCGGCCTCTGCTGGGCAAGGGCATGTCCTCTGCTAGGCCAGGGCTTGTTCTTGGCTAAGCATAGGACGGTTCATTTCCGGCTGAACGCACAACCCGGATCCGTGATTTGCCAAAGGAGAACCAGATGAAACCAATTGAGGAGCAGACCGTCAAAGCCCTCTCGTGGCAGATGGTCTACGGAAACTATCGCTCAAAGCTGGGGGCCGATGGCTGGGAGCAGCTTGAGCAATCGGTCGGCGCGCCAGAATTCAAGGGGATGGACTCGGACGAAGATACACCGATGGGTCCGTTCAACGAAGCCGTGCTCTACATCGATCGAGAGCTAGGCAGTGGGGACGGATCGATGGTCGAGGAAATCACGGTCGCTTCTGTCGATCGTTGGGCGAGCATCTTTCGAAACCTGGTCAAGCAGCTTCAGGGTCGGCCGCAGAAGATGATGGAAATATTCTGCACCGAGGTGCATCCTTACTTTCTGAATGATCTTGGCGCAACCGAAATCGTTGAGTCAGCGCAGGACCACTTTGTGCTGAAGATGGACAATGGTCTGCTGGAGGGTTTCAAGATCGGGCTCATCGACGGTTTCGTCGATATCGTCGGCGCGGATGCGGTAATCGAACGACGAAATGGCGACTATCACGTGAGCTGGTCTATCCGTGAAGAGACACCCGAGCCGTCTCGATGGGCGCTGTTCGTGAACGCCACCAGGCTTCCGTTCTTGACTGCGACACTGGTTCCAGTATTGCTTGGAACGGTGATCGCCTGGGACGACGAATTCTTCAATTTCGGACTGTTTCTGCTGGCATTACTGGGGGCCTCGTTCTTTCATCTCGGCACCAACGTTATGAACGACTACTTCGATCACACAAGTGGGGTGGACGAAGCCAATTTAACGCCTACGCCCTTCGCGGGCGGATCGAGGCTGGTCCAGCGCGGCCTGGTCGATGCGACCAGTCTGCGAAACCTGGCCTGGGGCTTTTATGCCGCCGGTACGGCTGTTGGGCTCATATTGCTGGCCTTGACCGGCCCAGAGCTGCTGATCTTCGGCCTGGCTGGATTTCTACTCGGTTACCTGTACACCGCGCCTCCCATCCGTCTCGTTCACCATGGGGTGGGGGAGATCGCCATCGGATTGGGTTTTGGCCCGATCATGGTGCTCGGCGCCTACTGGGTGCAGGCGCAGCAGTTGAGTACCGCCGCCTTATACGCGTCGATCCCGGTGGGAATCTTGATCGCGACCGTGCTGTACATCAATGAGATCCCGGACCGCATGTGGGACGAGAAGGCCGGCAAACGAACGCTGATCACCCGCATTGCGCCAGATACTGCGGTAACGGGTTACGCGGTTCTGATCGTGGCCGCTTACTTGACGATCGTTGTGGGTGTGGCGCTGGGTATCATGCCGCCGGCGACGCTGATCGGGCTGTTCACAATTCCAATGGCATGGAGTGCTTTCAAGACCCTACGCAGGCATCATGGGTTCCCGTATCGGCTGATCCCTGCCAACGCCAACACAGTGTTTCTACATTTATTTACAGGGCTGCTGCTGACGGCCGGCTACTTCTTCGCGGGCCTTATTCCCAGGCTCTAAGCAACTGTATCGAAACTGGGAATTAAAAGAGGCGGCCCGCGGGCCGCCTCTTTTTGGTCTGATCCGAACCTTTCCTGGGTCCGGACACCCGTCGAAGCTGAAAGCTGCGCACATCTCACGCGTCGGCGACCCGCTCAAGGACCCAGAAGTGAGACAGGCCGACGGCGCGCAGAGGAGTTCGTTCGAGAGCCTGTAGGGAGGATCGAAGCGTTCGGCCGACGATTGGCCAGCGGGCGATGATGTTGTCATAAGCGCCGAAGATCGCTGTGCGTCTGACAACCCGAACCGGTAAGCCCTCAAATAGCCGCTCGAGATCGCGGGCGCTGTAGACACGTACATGCGGCGCCAGTCGATCGCGGGTCGTCCTGGGTAAGTAGTTGACAAGCGGGAAATTGCCAAATCGGTACTTTCCCCGCCAGTAGATACCATGCGTCTCGAACGGGTAACCGCGGTTGGGGACGAACAGCACGAGACGTCCGCCCGAAGTTTCTCCGGAGGGAGGACGGAGGGCACGCACCATTTCCGCCACAGCCGCTCGATCGTCATCCACATGCTCGATGACCTCGTGAGAGAGGATGAGATCGAATACAGAGTCACGGAAGGGGAGCCGTTCGCCGCGAGCGGACAGGACCTCCAACGATCGACCGTGAGCAGAGAGAATTTCAAGCGATCGACCGCGAGCTTCAGCCGCCCGACCGCGGTCGAACTCAAGTCCGAAAGCCCGCACCGCGCCCGGGGCTAGACGCTCCAGGTAGGCGCCCACGCCGCAGCCGTTGTCGAGCACCGATCCGAGCTCACGGCCAGCGGCGGCTTCCAGGATCATCTGCAATCGACGCTCTTGACCCGCCCTCCACACAAAGGAGGGCTGACCGAGCGCCGCCGCCTTCTCAAGTTCGGTCATGTCGAATTGTGGAGAAAAATATTACGGAGCCCAGGGTAGGTCGGTCGATCCATTGCCAGCATAACTACGGGCCCCAGGGTGGGCCAGTCCAGCCGTTGAGCCAACATTGAAACGGCGCCCAAGATAGGCCGGTCGATCCATTGAGCCAGCATAATTACGGGCCCCAGGGTGGGCCGGTCCAGCCGTTGAGCCAGTAGAAAAGCACAGCCATTCCTTCCCGAATCGCAGCATGGCTGGCCCGCAAGGCGCTGGGGTGCGGGAGAATGCCCCCTCTTTCTACAACGTGGCCATCGGAGTGTTGATTAGACGGAGATGGCACCGGATCGAGACCCTGAGCACGCAATGTAGCCAATGAACGCCGCATATGAATAGGAGAAGTTACGAGGATGAAGTCCCTGAAGTCGTTTGCCTGCAATAACTTGCCTATCTGCACCGCCTGCTCGCGAGTGTCGCCCGAGATGGATTCCATGTGGATGTGTTCCGGCTCAACTCCCAGATCCAGCAATTCCTGCTGCATAGGGACGCTCTCCGGCGTCAGCACGTCGGTCAGCTCGTCTGTTCCACCGGACACGACCACCGCCGGATGATCCAGCAATTCGTACAGCCTCGCTCCTTCCAACACACGTAATGCAGTCGCATCGCTGAGCTCATTGATCTCATTGCCACCCGCGCGGAATGTCGCGCTCCCACCACCCAACACGACAATCGCCTCAGCGCCCTCGGCAGCCTCGACCGACCGAATTGGCTCGGAGCGATCACTCAATATGCGTTCGAACGTCCGAGCGGTGAGCGGCAAGCTGAGCAAGAAATAGAGGACCGCAAGGAAGGCCAACAGGCTGCTGCCCCAAAACCGTGTTTCGCGATGCGCGAAAAGTAGCACCACCCCCAGGAAAAATCCAATGAGCAGGAATTCGAAGGAGCCAGGGATCAGGTAGGCCTTGAAGATTTCAAAGATGGCATCCATGCGAGTTATGTGATTCGTGACTCGACCGGTCTCACCCGAGCGGAATCGTCAACCTTGGGATGTACGGCGCGACTTGATCTTCAGGTGATCCGACATAGATGCGGATCGAGTCAACCGGAAAAGTGAACGAAGGCGGGTCCGGCAACGGGATCTGGGAGGGGTCCTTGGCTCTTCCAAGGGTGAGATGTGGATGGAAATCCCCTCGCGCATAGTCTGGGTAGGCCCTCACTAGGGAATTGTAGAGCGCGATTATCGGTTCGGGGTCGGAGGGCTCAAGAAATACGGCGTCTTCGAACTGCCCGTATTTTTCAAGGGTCACATCAAATGCGCGATGCTTAGCGCAAATGGGTTTGAGGACCTCGGCCGCCTGATCCGACTGATCGGCGGGCACAAAAGGATAGAAAATTGTGAAGTGGGCGGGCACTTTTGCGAAGGAATCAGGATCGTGCTCCTCCCGAATAGGATAGGCGAAGGCCTGTACCGGCTTGGGAGGGACAATGAGCAGTGCGCTCTCAAGTTCCACAGCGGGCAAAGTCTAGCATGTTTCCTCCAGCGGCTGTGGCTAGTAGGTGAGGGCTATAATCGTCTGCCATGAAATGCTGCCAATGTGAAGGGATTGAACGAGAGTTCGATGCCGAAAGCGCGGAAAGTGAGATCGACGAATACCGGAAGGAAGGGCCGGTCGAGACAACCCAGATCCTGATCGATGCGCTCACCGATCAGGGAGTGGAAGGGTTCACATTGCTGGATATCGGCGGGGGAGTGGGCGCGATCCAACACGCGATGTTGAGCGCCGGCGCGAGCGCCGCGACTGCGGTCGAGGCTTCAACCGCATTTGCAAAAGCCGCCGAAGATCAGGCGCAGGAACTTGGCTGGAGCGAGCAGGTAGTGGTCGAGCATGGCGATTTCGTCGAGCTGGCTGAAACCCTTCCGCCGCACGACGTCGTCACCCTCGATCGCGTGATCTGCTGCTACCATGATATGAAGTCGTTGGTGGGTCTATCTGCCGCTCGCGCCAGCAAGCTGTACGGCGTTGTTTACCCGCGTTACGTGTGGTGGAATAAGATCGGTTTCCGCATCCTGAATCTCTTCTTATGGCTCAGCCGCAGCCCATTTCGGACCTTCGTGCACCCCGATACTGGAGTGCAAAGCATTCTGGACCAGGTCGGGCTGACGAGAATATTTTATAAGAAGACATTCGTCTGGCAGGTGGCAGTCTACGCTCGGCCAAACTGACGGCAGCAACAACCGCGCAAAGGCCGCCAATGGGCAAAAAGCAGGCGGCCAATTGAATCTATCTATTCATCACAATTGGAAACGAGAGTGCTCATAGGCCGCCAGTGAGCATAAAGCAGGCCGCTAATATTCACCACAATTGGAAAAGGGCTGTCGTGAATGGCAGTCCATTGAACGTTACAGGGGATGGACTAGGCCGAGGCGGTCACCTCGTGGATGCCGGTGGCGCCATCGGGGCGAACGGGGTTCGCCTCTAGAATCTGCAGCTCGCCTAATCCGTCGGTGGCACGGACCTTGAACTTGTGTCGGCCAGTCTCACGTGGCCAATCGTATCGCCACTGGACCCAGGTAAGGGGACTCAAGGCCGGATCGCGCAGCTCGGCGGTTACCCATGACTCTTCATCGACCTGCACCTCGACCTTGCTGATCCCATTCGCGCCGGCGTAGGCAATGCCGCCCACGGGAACGGTCCCCGCTTCTTCGTCCGCGGCGCGGGTGGCCACGTTATCGATCACGGACGTCGTCCTCACGAAGGCCTCCTCGCTCCACCCTCGCTCCACCCAGTAACCTCGGCCTTCCTGATCCAGCACCTCCATGTTCACAATCCATTTAGGCTGTTTCATGCCGTAGCGGTGTGGGATGATGATGCGCAACGGGTAGCCATTCTCATGTGGCAGCGGCGCGCCGTTCATTTCGTAGGCGAACATCGTGCGGTCATCCATCAAGTCCGACATCGCAACGCTCTCAAAAAATCCGTCCGCGGCTTCGATGAAAAGCTCCTCTGCTGTATCGTGAATGCCGGCTATCTCCAGAACGTCTCGAACTCGAACGCCCGTCCAACGGGTGGTGCTGATCAAATCTCCACCAATCCGATTCGAGATACACGAAAGGGTGTGATGATAGCTGATGGACGGCATCGCTCGAACTTCGTCCAGTGTGAGGCTCAACGGTCGATCGACAAGGCCGCTAAGCTCAAGGCGCCATGTCTCTGGGACCAGCTGAGGTTTGCGGGTGTTGATATCAATGCGGTAGAAGTCCTCGTTTGGGGTTATCTCGAGACGCGTTCCGGGAGCCGGATCAATACGCGCATCGAGGTCTGCCATGGAAGGGGTGTCCTCCAGGGTGGAGTCGGCCATATCGCCGGGATCCAGCATCGCGACCTGGACCGGTGCTGGCTGGTCTTTCCCGCTGAGTAGCGACGCCACGCCCCAAGACCCGACCGAGATGGTGACCATGCCGCCACCCAGAAGGCCAACGAACTGGCGTCGCGAGAGGTCGGAATTCGAATCGCCCGCTAGCGCGGGTCCGGCCTGCTGGATCATCCATCCCAGGCTCCAACCCCAGGAAACATTTAAGACCGCAAGCCAGATGCCGATCCACAACACGTGTATCTGAGCGAAGCCAACCGCGACCGAAACCAACCAGAAGAATCCGGATAATACCGCGCCGGCTCGAACGCCATAACCGGTCAGCTGACGAAGATCCTCCCTTGCCAGCCAGCGAAGAGCGAGTCCAAAGGCTGCGCCAAGGGAGACAAACATCAGCAAGGCCATAATCTGTTCTGCGGCTTTAGCCACCTGTGAGGTCGGCCCAATGTTTAGGGTGGAGATCAACGTAACGAGCGCGTCGATTCCGAGCGTGATCACATCTCCAGGCAAAATGCGGGTAAGCCCGTCAAAGAGATCGAACGGAACGAACGGCAGGCCAGCGATGGTCTCAGCAAGGTAACCCAACGCCATCACGGGGATGCTGGTCAGAGCGCCGAGGCCGGCTGCCTTGGCATATGAGGTGGGGGTAGGCCCCATCATCTCGCCCGATTCAGGGTTCTCCTGGTTCGTATCGGGCTCTTCGGTAGTTCCGCGATCCGGTTCGTGTGCGCTCACTATTTTTCCTCTCCAATTATTGCTCGAGGACATCTTAGTGAGCAAGCCTTAAGAGATCATTATGCCGACCAGGCATGGGAATCCAGCTTGATATAATCGTCACCTTGTGACGAGCAGCTTCAGGAGGGTGCTGTGGTTTGGAGGCGGCGTGCTGACGGCCGCGGTTCTCCTGATGATTATCTATCAAATCCCCCCCATCAAATTTCGCCTTGAATGGCGCTTGGACGCATTTTCGGGAATCGTTCGGGGCTGGATTCGGCCTGACCAGACTCTGCCGACGCCGGCGAGTATTTCAGGCATTTCATTTCAACCGTTCGTTCTGCCTACTAGGATCGCGAGCTCGGCCGAACCTGCGAGAACCCAATCCGCTCCTAATCCTTCGCCCACCGCACTACCGGCCAGAGTGTCTCTGGCGGCGCCGACCTGGGAGAAGCAGGATTGGAACAACTGCGGCCCAGCGACGCTTGCACTGAACTTGCGGTTCCACGGCTGGGAAGGCGATCAATTTGAGATCTCTGATCTGCTCAAGCCCGATCGAGGGGATAAGAACGTCAATATCGACGAACTGGCCTTTTACGTCCGCACTCAAGCCGGCTGGCTGAACGCTGACTTTCGGGTGGGGGGAACGATTGAGCAACTCAAGAGTTTCATCGCGGCCGGATTCCCGGTGATCGTTGAAAAGGGGTTCGTTCTAAGTGAAGGAGATGGCGGAGTCGGTTGGGCCGGGCACTATTTGCTTCTCACGGGTTACGATGAGGCGCAGCAGACTTTCATCGTCCAGGACACGAATCCGGGAACAGGCGGGCAGAATCGAATCATCTCTTATGTGGAATTGGATGAGGGATGGCGTGAGTTCAACCGGGTCTACCTGTACATTTATCTTCCTCAAGATGAAGCTCGGATTCAGTCGATCCTTGGAGAGCAAGCAGATCTCGACGCCAGCCGATCTTTCGCGCTAGAAGTGGCGCAGAGTGAGATCGAATCAGATCCGCAAGATCCGTACGGTTGGTTTAATTTGGGAACCAACCTGGTTTATTTCGAGCGATATGGGGAAGCTTCGCAGGCGTTCGACAATGCCTTGTCGCTTGGACTTCCGTGGCGATTTACACGGTACCAGTTTGGTCCATACATCGCCTATTTTAATCAGGGTCGATTTCAGGACGTCGTCGACCTGGCTGAAGCTACATTATTCAGAACTTACAAAGCTGAGGAATCCTTGCTCTGGCGCGGCTGGGCCAATTTTCGGCTTGGAGATCTCAACAGCGCCGTTATGGACTGGCGCGAAGCGCTTCAATACAACCCAAACTATCAGGATGCGTTGTACGCGCTGAATTACGTAGGGTCTACCCCGTGATCCTGACCGAGAAGCCACGACGAATCCGCGACGAAGCCATGACGAATCCGCGACGAAGCTGCGTTGAGCCGCGATGAAGCCGCGATGAGCCGCGCGGCAGTAGCGTGCGGTATGATTGACCCCCATACGATAAGGAACAAGGTATTCGAATGCTGATCAGCGACAAGATGAATCAGGCAATGAACGATCAAATCGGGAGCGAGCTTGGCGCTTCTAACCAGTACCTGCAGCTGGCCTCATACTTCGCTAGTGAAAATCTTCCCGTATTGGCTTCCTTCTTCTTCCGCCAGTCGGACGAGGAACGAGAGCACGCCATGAAATTCGTTCACTACGTGCTGGATACGGGCGGAAAGGTGAAAGTCCCCGCACTTGGGGCAACGTCACAGGGCGTGGATTCAGCAGAACAGGCCGTCGAAATGGCGCTCGATTGGGAAAATTCGGTAACGAAGCAAATTAATGCGCTCCAAGCACTCGCGGCAGAAGAAGGAGACTACGCAGCCAAGGGATTTCTGGGCTGGTTTTCAAGTGAGCAAGTTGAAGAGGTCTCATCCATGAGCGAGCTGCTCCACACGATTCAGCGCGCGGGTGACCACATGTTGCTTGTCGAAGACTTCGTGTCGCGGCGCGGCGATTCTCACGGGTGAGATTGGCCGTTCTGGCATATCCAATGCTCCCGCCCATGGTTCGATGTGGGCGGGATTTCTTTTTGAAGGCGAAGTAAGAAATATTTAAGCTTTGCGGGTGACACTTAGGCACATGATCCCTGTCAATCCGAAGGTCTGGTTGGGCGCTCCATTTTTGATCTTCCTGGCTGCCTGTTCGGGTAC
The DNA here is from genome assembly GCA_036477195.1 of Anaerolineales bacterium. Lineage (GTDB taxonomy): Bacteria > Chloroflexota > Anaerolineae > Anaerolineales > E44-bin32 > JADFRG01. The sequence goes on from JAZGCZ010000002.1 coordinate 9,004, forward strand.
CGCTGAGCCCCAGGTTCCAACTCCCGCACCTACACTCGAACGGGAACTTCCTACGCAAAGGCCCGCGAAGCAGGCAAGTGCTGACGAGCTTCCCGACGAACTGGCCACCAGCTACATGTACGATCTCTCCAGTCGCGATCGTGATCTTGGTTCAGCCGCACTAGAAGCGGTGTTGGATGCGCAGGATCAACGCTTCGTCGCTGTTCTCATCGAGGTGATGAGAGGAATCGAGGTGGGAATGTTTCTCGGCACGGACTACGATACGACCGTATCTGGCCTTGAGACCTTGAGCGGTGAATCGTTCGGCGCGAACTGGCCGGCCTGGGTGGAGTGGTATGGAGCGACCGACCTGACGCCTCCGCCAGGATTCACAGGATGGAAGGGTGATGTTCTCACGTTCATCGACCCTCGTTTTGCTGATTTCCTCCGTGACGATGCGCCTTCGAAAATACGGGTGGAGGAGATCCAGTGGGGAGGGGTTTCTGTGGACGGGATTCCGGCCCTAGATAATGCTCCCATGGTGCCGGCGGATCAGGCCGACTATTTGCTGCCGGGAGAGCCCGTGTTTGGAGTGGCTATCAACGGCGACGCGCGCGCATACCCACTCCGGATCATGGACTGGCACGAGATGGCTAACGATGTGGTGGGTGGAGTGCCGATGTCATTGGCCTACTGCACGCTGTGCGGCGCGGGTATCGCCTTTGATGGAAGAGCGTCGAATGGTCAAACCTACGACTTCGGATCCTCTGGCTTCCTGTATCGAAGCAATAAACTCATGTACGATCGCCAAACTAGAACCCTGTGGAATCAGCTCACGGGCGAACCGGTTTTAGGTGAGTTAGTTGAAGACAACCTCGAGCTTACATTGCTGCCAGTGGTACTAACGTCTTGGGAAGATTGGCTCGCTCAGCATCCCGATACGCAGGTGCTTGAGCTGGAAACCGGCTTTGAGCGCTATTATCTTCCTGGAGCCGCGTACGGTGACTACTTCTCGTCGACCTCGACCATGTTTCCGGTATGGCAGCGGGGCGAGCAGCTTGATACCAAGGATCGCATCTACGCGCTTCGAATTGATGGCACCCCAAAGGCTTATCCGCTGAATGACATTATTCTTGAGGGTGTGGTCAACGACCAAATTGGCGACACTAATGTTGTGCTGGTGGCAAATCGTGGCCGAGTGATGGTTCAAGGTGAGAACCGGCGAGTCGGCCAGGTCATCTACGATTCGGGAGGAGAAGTACGGGCGTTCGATCGCGGCGATGAAGTGTTTGCCGTCACGGATGATCCGGATGTAGTCGTCGACTCTCAGGGCAGAAAGTGGCGGGTAACCGAAGAAGCTCTATTGGGCCCGGACGGCGAGACCGCACCGCGTATCAATGGCCACCTGGCATATTGGTTCGGCTGGTTCGCGTTTTTCCCGAACACCCTCGTATATGGAAGCGATTTAGGGGATGGTTAGGCGATGACCCGTAAAACGTGGATCGTGATCGGGGTATTAGCTCTTCTTACCTTGCCGGTTGCTTGGTATTTGATCTCACCACTTTTCGTTGATAAGGAGGTCGACGAGGCTTTCCCAACGCTCACAGTGGACGCGACAGAAACAATGGCCGCGGCAGCTATGGAGCCCGACACCATGATGGAAGAAGCTATTGATTTGGCTGCCATGAGCATCCTGGCTCAGGGGGAGTTCTACGATCTAGGAGGACACCCAGGGATGGGCACCGCCACCGTCTACGAACTGGGAGATGGCTCAAGGGTACTCCGCTTCGAGAACTTCAAGGTGATCAACGGCCCCCAGCTGCACGTATGGTTGGTGCCCCCGGATCCCGTTCCCGATGCGGTCGGACGTGAGATTCCAGGCTACTTTGATGCCGGGCCGCTGAAGGGTAATATCGGTGACCAAAACTATGAGATCCCCGCGGGTCTCGATCTGGCCGATTTTGGGTCGGTCGTTATTTGGTGCGTCCCCTTCCGGGTGCCATTCAACGCCGCCCCGCTAAGCCTACCGTGATGAAAATTCAGGCATGATCCCCCAAAAGGACATTCTGGTCGTTGAGGACGAAGACAATATTCGCGAGGTAGTCGGCCGCTATCTCGAACGCGAAGGCTTCAATGTGCGTGAAGCGGCCGATGGATATGCTGCGCTGGATGCGATCGCGGAGCAAGAACCCGATTTGATCGTGATGGATCTCATGCTTCCCGGAATCGACGGTTTGACGCTGACCCGGCAAGTGCAGCAGCAATCCGGCATTCCGATCATCATCCTGACCGCACGCGGGGACACAAGCGACCGAATTCGCGGCCTTGACTGGGGGGCGGACGATTACCTTGCCAAGCCGTTCAGCCCCCGCGAGCTAGTATCCCGTATTCATGCCGTGCTTCGCAGGGTGGGAGAGGTAACAATCTCGGAGCTTGCTTTTGGAGATATCGCCATGACTTACGCTTCAAGACAGGTGGAGGTGAGCGGCCAGCCGGTGTCGCTGACCGCTCGAGAGTTCGATCTGCTTTGGTTCATGGCGGGTCATCCCAGTCAGGTATTCAGTCGGGAAAGTCTGCTGGACAACGTCTGGGGCTCCGATTTCAGCGGCGACCCGTCTACGGTGAGGGTGCATATGCGCCATCTGCGAGAAAAGGTTGAGCAGGATCCATCCGAACCGCGTCATCTAGTAACTGTGTGGGGCGTAGGTTACCGCTTTGATAAGTAGCCGGCGGCTGACCTTCCTCATCACCCTGGGGCTGACCACTTACTGTATCGCGCGTAGGTTACCGCTTTGATAAATAGCCGGCGGCTGACCTTCCTTATCACCCTGGGTTTGACTCTGGCCGCAACCCTGGGTTTAGCGGCTCTGATCATGCGTCCCAGCCCTCAAGAGCTGCTCGATTTAGCGATCATGTTCGCGGTCGCGGGTCTGGGAGCCTTGCTCGTTGGCTTCATCTCGGTTCAGTCCGGCTGGTGGCGCCGCGCGACCAGCCTCACTCAAACTCTGACGGTCGGCCACGTGCTGGCGGCGCTATTCGGCCTGGTGATCGTGCTGCTCGCCGCCAGGTTGATGTTCATCAGCGAGCACGACCTGGCTCTGGCTGGTGTGCTGTTGTTTTTCGCCAGCAGCGTTGCGGTGTCGTTCGGCTACTTCTTTTCATACTCCATCACGCAAAGGCTCAAGGTGCT
>JAZGCZ010000020.1:0-2609 GCA_036477195.1 Anaerolineales bacterium
TTGATGCGGAAGCTCAATGAAATGCTCGAAGATTGGATTCGTGAGCGACCGGAACAATGGCTGTGGTTGCATCGGCGTTGGCCGGAGGAGACCTACCGCGCAGCAGGACTTTAGTCTCCCAGTTGGCCTCATCTCCCGAATGTCGGCTTGGGGTTAACATGCGACGTTCGCCGGGGGTGCTTCCCACGTCCGAAGCTGGGTGTAGAGCGGCATGCGGTTATTAGAGAACTCCATTTCTACATGGATGGCTCGGGGCCCATTCAGTCCTCCAGCTGCGAAAGTACATCCTTAATGGCCTTGATCGCCTCGGCCTTGCCTTTCTTGGTCAGCTTGTCCCGGTCAATTTTTAGCGCCAGGCCCTCCTGGTCGCGGCTGATAATTCTTCCCTGCTCCGCCAAGTCGTCGTAGAGGCCGACAACGCTGTACGTCCGTACTGGCTTGGCGAAGCCTTTGACGGTCAGGGTGTCGCCCTCTTCGACGAGCACCCTGTCCTTGACCAGCGCATGGGTCTCATGGGCCATGAGGATGCCGCCGACCTCGACGTGGGATTCGAGCCGGGCGGCGAGGTTCACCTCGTTGCCGATGATGGTGTAGTCCATGCGGTCCGCGCTACCGAAGTTGCCGACGGTGCAAAAGCCGGTGTTGATGCCGATGCGGATCTGGAACGGCTTCTCCAGTCCGCGGTCCTGCCACTCGATCTGCAATTCGCGCATGCGCCGCTGCATGGCTATCGCCATCGTTACGCAGGCTATCGCATCCTTCTTCACGCCCCTCGTTTCCGGATCGCCAAAGAATACCAATATGGCGTCGCCAACGTATTTATCGATCGTCCCCCCGTGCTCAAGAGCGATTTTTGACATCTCCGTCAGGTAATGGTTGAGAAGGGTCGTTAGCTCTTCCGATTCCAGGTTGTCGGTGGTTTCCGTGAAGCCAGCAATATCGGAGAAGAAAACTGTAAGTTTCTTGCGCTTGGAAGCTATTTCAACGCTCTGCTCGCCAGTAAAAATTGACGAGTAGATTTGAGGCGATAGGTACTTGGACAACTTTGTTGATAATCCCTCCAGTTCGCGGTTCTTCGTTTCCAATTCCCGGGTGCGAGCCTTGACCAACGTGTCCAGATGTTCCTCACGCGCAAGCACCTCGCGTGCCATGTTCTGGAAGACTCCTGCTAAACGCCCCAACTCATCCTTTCGCTGAGCTACTGCGTCTAGTTGCTCTGGATGGAAGCGGCCCGCCTCTACAGCTTCCGCCGCATGGGTGATTTTTAGTACTGGTGCGGCTTCCCGTCGAGCCACCCATATGGAGACGAATACGCCCACCAACATGACCCCCACGGCGATCACTAAAGCGATTTGTACTTGGGTCTTAAGGGTGGTCTGCAATCGGTCCGTGGGAAGTCTGACTAAGGCGACCCCGATCGGGGCGCCGCCTTGACCGGGCATGGGTGCCATTACGGTGAGGGCTCCCTCCGCCAAGATAGAATGGACTTTGCCAGTACTGAGTACGGATCGAAGTGTCGTCATCTCGGCCTCGGTGGGGGCCGGATTAACTTCCGAGCCGAGAAATTTAGCGCTGGCAATGGTGTCCAGAGTCTCGTTCAATACCCAAAGGGCATTGATGTCGCCGCCACCAAGTAGATTGTCGACGGTTCGTCGCAGACCAATACGATCCGCCAAGCTATTCAAATAGTCGGCTTCGTAACCAACCTCCACGATCCTTGGCTTGTCGATTCCCGTGACGCCAACGTATTTGAATATTCTCTCATCGATTTCCCTTTTCATAGCCTCTTGCACAACAACCTTCTTGTCGCCACCGAGAAGAGGCCAAAACTTATGGGCCTGAGGCTGCTCATTTGGATCCGGGCTGAATGTGAACTCTACAGATTCGATGTTATGCAGATACGCGTAACCTCGTTCGTCAGTGATCCATAATTCATCAAGGGTCGTCTGATCGACGATTCTCCGTAAACGCTCATTGATCTCTTCGGGTCTTAGGCCAGCCTGTTCGGCAACGCCAATAAAGTGGGCGAGGATAGTCGCCTGAGCGACCATCTGGTCGCTGATCACTTGTTCCACGTCGCTGGGGATTTCCCGTGCCAGACTCGCGCTACGAGCCAGCAGTCTGGCCACCATCTCGCCGGTCGCTTCGGCCTCACCCAGAACGGCCTGGCGCGTGGACCAGCCAAGCAGAACAGTGGTGATGAATACCGCGCCTACCAGCATGCCGGTCACTAATATGATAAGGCGCGTTCTAAAGCTCATATTCAACTGTTCTTTCATCTTGCTCGCGCTCCTAGCGGAGATTCCTCTGATACCGAGAAATGAAGGTGATCGTACCTTTTTAGTGTGACCGTTGATAGGTATGCGGCGATCATATCCAATGTTTTGTGCCTCGCCGGGGACTTCCTTGGCCTACGCCGGAACGGGTCCGGGCCGAGCCTCACACAAGGAGGACGAGTCATGGAGCATATTATCGAAGCATTCGTGGGCTTTGATACATCGAAATTGCGCAATGCCGTGGCGATTGCCGAGAGTGGGCGCGACGGGGAGCTGCGTTATCTGGGCGAGATCGACAACAGCGAGAGGGGCACACGCAAACTGGTGGCAAAG
>JAZGCZ010000200.1:0-4692 GCA_036477195.1 Anaerolineales bacterium
CCTGTTCCCTATCCTGGACTGGATCGCAACCATCACAGCCCACATCCCCAATATAAGGAGAACAGTTGGTCCGTTACTATGGCGTTTACAGTAACGTCTAAAAGGAGAAAGCCGAAGAAGAACCGAGTGAGGTCACGGAGGTCCCCCCTCCACTTGTTTCTAAGGAGTTAAAGAGACGCTGGTCTTACTTCATCTAAAAGGTGTACAAAACAGATTCCCTTGTCTGCCCCAATTCTAGGGAGACACGCCTGAAACCCGGCATTAGCTCTACCCCTGCGGCGGTCCAATTCGGGCCGCCGTTTCTTTATATGGCAGCGCTAGGACTCTATTAATGCGTCGATTAATTGCATCTTGAATGAAATTAAGGTCTGCTAGGTCGGGTTGACATAATAGGCCAATTTCGCATATTGTCCACCCAAAACAAAGGAGGGTTGGCCCGTTCGCCTGTCCGGCACCCGCTTAGGGCGCTCGACGGCGGGCTGACCGGTGGCTGTTTCGGGAATTCTCGGGGCCATGTTGGCCATCCCTCAAAAGAAAACTCCTATCATTGTTTGAAAAAGGAAATTCCGGTCAACCTCCTGACCGAGGACCGAAGGCCCATCAGAGAAGGGCGTCCAAATGCCCAGAATCCCTTACTGCGACGAGGTGGAAACCCCGCCCGAGATGATCCCCCGTAGAATCTTCGGCGGTCCTCATTGATCATTGGTTGCTGGAGGGCAGAGCATGAAGTGTCCCGAGTGCCAAGCCGACAACCGCGAAGGGACCACCTTCTGCACGGAGTGCGGATCACCGTTAGGCGTCGCCTGCGCCACGTGCGGAGCCGAGAGCGCGCCTGATAATAAATTCTGCGGGAGCTGCGGGAAGCCCTTGGCCGGCGCAGGGCATCCGGTACGGATACTCGAGTCCGTTTCCATTTCTCCCCCGCAACCTCTTGCCGAAAAAGTGTTAGGCGCGCGCAGCGTCCTTGAAGGGCAGCGCCGGCAGGTCACGGTGCTATTTACGGACATCGTGGGATACACGCCTCTGGCTGAATCGCTCGGCGAGGAAGCCGTTTACCAGCTCATGCAGCGTGTTTTCGAGCAGATGATCGACCCCGTGCACGGCCACGAAGGCACCGTTCAAGATCTGACCGGCGACGGCATCATGGCTCTCTTTGGGACGCCGGTTGCGCTCGAGGACGCGCCGGTGCGCGCGTGCCGGGCTGCGCTCGACATCCAACAGCGAATGCAACAACTGGAGGACGAGCTTGAGGCCGCGCACGGCGTGCGCCCCCGGCTCCGCATCGGCATCCATACCGGATCGGTGGTGGTGGGAAAGATCGGCTCCGACCTGCGTATGGAGTTCAGGGCGCTCGGCGATACGGTCAACCTTGCCTCTCGTCTGCAATCTTTGGCCGAGCCCGGCACCGTGCTTATGAGCGAGGCGACTTATAAACTCGTCGAGGGCTACGTGGAAGGGAGCTTCGTCGGTGATCGCGCGGTCAAAGGCAAAACGAAGCTGCAGCGGGTCTACCAACTGCACGGCATTAAGTCCGGCATCACCCGTTTCGACGTCGCCGTTAGTCGGGGGCTGACGCGACTGGTCGGGCGGCGGCCAGAGTTGGAGAGCCTGGACCGTTGCTGGCAGGAAGCCGGCGAGGGTCACGTACATGTGGCGGACGTCACGGGTGATGCCGGAATTGGCAAGTCGCGGCTCATCTACGAATTCCACAAACGGCTTGGCGACCAGAACTTTTTCTTTCTCCAGGGCCACTGCACGGCCGATGGCCGAACGACGCCGTTTCTACCCTTCATCGAAGTGCTGCGGACCGTGTTCCGCATCGGTGAGCGGGAAAGCCGGCAGGAGCTCGAACGAAAGCTCCGGCGAGGCCTGGAAATCCTTGGCCTCGACCCTGAACGCGTCTTGTCCTATCTGATCAACTTGCTGGGACACGAGGTGGACGGCAGGGTGTTCCGAAAAGAGGATTCCGAGGTCGTCGGCATCCGCACCCGCGAGGCTCTGCAAGGACTGCTGCGTGAGCGTTGCCAACTGTCCCCGGTCGTCCTGTTTATCGACGATCTGCACTGGATCGACAGCGCGTCGGAGGAAATCCTGTTGTGGGCGGCGCAAAGCGAGGCAAAGCTCCCGCTATTGATCATCTGCGCGTACCGCCCCCATTACCAACTACCCTGGGCCGGGCGCCCCAACATTACCGAAGTGTGCCTGGAACCACTCTCCAGAAATAGCACATACGAGCTGCTCAAAGAGCGCCTGAACACTCAGGATCTGCCCGGCGAGCTTACGCGCCTTGTCGCAGAGAAGTCCGAGGGTAACCCGCTTTTTGCAGAGGAGATTGCGAACTACCTGTTAGGAAGGGGTAGCCTGCAAAAGGACGAAGGCGTGGTCTCTTTCCAATCCGTTGAACAAGGTGCCGGTCTTCCCGTTACTCTTGAAAACCTTCTCCTGGACCGCGTCGACCGGTTGGAAGAAGGCCCCCGCACCGTCCTGGAGACGGCCTCGGTGATCGGCCGGCGATTTTCACTCCATCTTGTGCAAAGGGTCTTGGGCATCGACGGAGCCATAGTCGACTATCTGCGCGACTTGGAACGCGAGGATCTGATCTTCCCTGACGAAGCCGACGGAGGTGTGAAATATCACTTCAAGCACGTACTGGTGCAGGACGCGGTCTATAACACGTTGCTCAAACCCCGCCGCGAGGAGCTGCACGAAAAGGTGGCCCAAGCCATCGAGCAAACCCAGACCGACCGCCTGAACGAAGTCGCCGACGTCCTGGCTCACCACTTCAGCCAGACGCCCCGAGCCGAGAAGACAGTGCGCTACATGGCGCTCGCCGGCGAGAAGAGCCTCCAAGTGTACTCCTTGGAGGAAGCCGAGTTGCACTTCCGCCAGGTAGTAGAACTCAGCGAGGCCGTGCCCGGGTGCGCCGACGACGCCTTCTTGGTCGACGTCCTGCTGAACTTGGCGCGGATTTACTACTTTCGCACCGACCTTGTCGGCCTCATCGAGATGGTCGAGCGCTACCTGCCGGTGGTGGAAGCGCTGGGCGATAAGCGCCGTCTGTCTCGCTTCCTCTTCGAACTGGGTTACGCGCACGTGTTCAGCGCGCGCCAGGATGTCGGGAAGCCTTTACTGGAGCGGGCGCTGGCGCTGGGTGAGGAGATTGGCGACGAAGAGTCAATCGGTTACGCTTTGATGGGGCTGATGTGGCACTACATTTACTGGGAGCCGCCGAGTCAGGACACGCGCGAGACCGTGCTGCGTTTGTCGGACCAGGCGGTGCAGATCGGCAAAAATCTGAACGACGTTTGGCTGGCGTCCAAGGCTCTCCTCGGTCCTGCCATCGACAGAAACATCTACGGCCGACCCCACGAGAGCCGGCGATTTTGCCTGCGCCTGCTCGAGATGAGCAGGGAGACCGGCGATCCTCGGCCGAGGGTCATGGGCCTGTGGTCTATGGGCTTTCTGAACGCCTTCTCCTTCAACTACGAGGAGGCTGTAGAGAACGCCGAGGAATCCCTCCGAATCTCCTTGAGCCCCCTGGACCGCATGTGTGCGCGTATTGCCAAGGCTCTCGCGCTCCCAATGTTGGGGCGGGTCGAGGAAGGCCTGCGGATGCTCCGAGATGTCCGCTCTGAATTGATGGCCGGCAAGTTTTTACCACTCATTTTGGTGTTTGACCTGAATTACGGTGCCGCCATGCTTATGGGCGGCGAAATGGCCAAGGGCGTGCACTGGATCGAAGAGAACATGCGGCGCTTCTCGGACTGGGGCTACCGGATGGGACGGGTCTACGGTCATATGATCCTGGGCGAAATCTACCTTCAGATCGCCCTGGGCAAGGAAAAGCCCCCGTTTTCTGTGATCCTCAAGAACTTGGGTTTCATCATCCGCACCGCGCCCGTTGCCAAGGGTAAGGCCCGGTTCCACCTGGAGGAGGCGGTTCAGGCTTTCCGGGAGTTCGATGTGCCGGCCGGACTCGCCTGGAGCCTCTTTGACCTTGGCCTGCTTCACCAGTCGAAGAAGCGGCCGGCGGAGGCCCGTGCCTGTCTCGAAGAGGCGCGAGAGATCGCCGAGGCCGTGGAGCTTTTCGCCCTTGGCGAAAGGATCGACACAGCCCTCCGTTCGCTGCCTTCTTAACGATCCAATTATCAATTGCAATTACCCGGATCTCCTCTGCCACTTCCGAGGGAGCTTGGAAAGACAGTCGTATAATCAAGGTCTAATTGCTTCAAAGGGCTCTGCTGGCCGGGAATGGTTCCTCGCGGTTTGAAATGGGAAATTCCGGTCAAGGGCAAGAAGGGGACGAAAATTGAATAGCATCAAGATCGATCATACCTTCAGCGTCACCCTCAACTTGGACGACGGATCGAGTGTGAGTGATACTGTGACCTGGGAGGTACTTGATAATACGGAACCCTGATCTGTGCATGGGGCTTCTGTTCGGCTGTGGGATGGGTGAGGGCGTAATCATCCGAGAAACGCTGTAGAATGCAATTCAATAGCTCATTAATTGCGTCCTGGGGGTCTGATACCGAGCAAACCCAAGCCCAGAGCGGTTCCGAGCCCTATAAGAATTGATAATCATCTAGAAGGCTTCTCCATGAGGCTGTAAGGTTTGGTTTCAGACCAAGATTACAGGTCAAAGGAGGAACTGCTGATGAAACTCTATGGCGCAGTGGATCTACACTCAAA
>JAZGCZ010000201.1:0-6258 GCA_036477195.1 Anaerolineales bacterium
GAAATTGGCCTGAGCGTGATTGAATTGGGTCTGGTGCGAGATCTAAACATCGAAGACTCAGCACAACATGTCAAGATGATTATGACTACCCCCTTCTGCCCTTATGGGCCCGCACTTTTGGAGTCAACTCGCGCAAAGGCCGAAGAAGCAACCGGAAACGCCACTACTATCGAGATGGCGATGGATCCCTGGGACCCGAGCATGATGGAAGAAGGCGTCGGCTCTGATTGGGGACTTTTCTAAGTACGGCCTCCGAATTCTCAACGACCTTCGAATACTGAGAGAAAAACAAAAAAAGCGGAGAGGAGCGTGCTCCTCTCCGCTCATCTTATATAGCCCTGCGAGGCTAAGGGGGCGAATAGCCAGCCGGGGTTTATTCGCACTAGTAGTACGTCAAGGCCTCTGCAGATGAAGAGCTAGCTCGCCAGGGCTTATGCGGAAAGCGCCTTAGAGCGGCGCCTTCGGCGTTCCATGAGTCCGACCAGACCCAGCAGAGCAAGCAGGACACGAAGGGCAAAGCCCAATGCGCTCGCGATGAAGATGACGATAGAGGCCAGAATTAAAACCAACATCCAGGGTGAGAGCACCTGCCCGCCTCGGACTGTCACCAAGCGCGCTCGCAGATCGCTGACAAACGAGGAACTAGGCTCAACAGGAATGAGCGATTCCTCGAGCAATTGCTCGATTCGCTTGCGATTTAATTTCTGCCGACTCACACTCATCGCTTAGTCTTCCTATTGCAGATTGCTTCTGGCTCCATCTTCCATGATCTTGATTTGGTCTCTCAGCGAGTTCAGGGTTCGGTGATAGAGGCTTTTAATGGCCCCTTCCGTCCGACCCATAATCTGTCCAATCTCCGCATTCGATAAACGCTCGACAAATTTCAAAATTAGCAGCTGTTGCCGATCGGGCGGAAGCTTGCGAACCGCTTGGAGCAATATCCGATTCTGCTCCTCCGCCACTGCCAGTGCTTCCGGATGCGTAATCGCACCCGTATCTGCAACGTGATTCTCGAGCGGCACAACCGGGCGTCGGCTTCGATCACGATGCCAGTTCGCCACCAAGTTGTGCGCTATCCGATACAGCCAGGCCGAGAACGGCACCCCTTGATCTTGAAAATTACCCACGTGCCGCAGTGCTCGCTGGAAAACGCGCGCGGTCAAGTCTTCGGCGTCTTGATAGTCGCCTGTACGATAGTAAATGTAGTTGTAAATGCGCGTGACGTGCCGATTGTAGAGCTCCCCGAATGCTTTCGAGTCGGAAGCAGCCCGGCTAACGAGCTCCATCTCATCGCTTTCGCGGGGCGTCATGCGGTAACCCGTCCGATGCCCTGCGCTTCCTTAAAATAAACCCCAACAATCACAACTCGTTGCCCTGAAATAATAGCCTTTCGGTCCTCCCCGCACTCAGCAGTGTCGAACATTTTCGACAGTCTCTTAGCCGATTCTCGAGGTACAAGGATGGGCCCTGCTGCCCCACCCAAACCCCGCTGGGGCGCGCCTGCATACCGCGGGGCGCGCAGTATAGCACAGCGGTTATACTGCCAGACCCTGCCACAGGACCCATCTCGCGTATGCAAACCCTCATCTCTCTCGACATCGAGACCACTGGACTCGACCCCATTACGGATGCCATTATTGAGATTGGCGCCGTTCGCTTCCGTAATTCGCGGCAGGAGGCTGAGTGGAGCCAACTCGTGAATCCCGGCAAGCCGCTCTCCCGTTTCATCACTCAACTAACCGGAATCTCCGATGAGATGCTTTCTGGAGCTCCCAGAATCAATGAAGTTCTCCAGTCGCTTGATGGCTTCGTGGGCGATGAGCCTATTGTGGGCCACCGAATCGATTTCGATTTGAGTTTTCTCCGCCGCAAGGGGCTATTTGACGCGAACCAGCCACTCGATACATACGATCTGGCCGCCGTCGTTCTACCGAATGCCGGCCGCTACGGTCTGGGCGCGCTGGCAAACCACCTGAAAGTCCCCCTGACGAATGCCCACCGCGCCTTGGATGACGCCAAAACCACAATGCAGGTTTTCCAGCGCCTTTACGAACACGTGATGGAACTCCCCTACCCCCTCTTGAAAGTACTGAGTGAGATGGCAGAGCCCATCGATTGGAGCGCCGGCTGGGTGTTTGAGGCGGCGCTGGACGAGCGCACCGAAGCTGGAGAATTAGCACCTGAAAACGGTCGGTTGGAGTTCGCCTCATTTGCCTCACCGCCGAGGTCCGAAGGTGCCCTGACTCCTTTGGATCAACCTTCGGACCTTAATATTGAGGAACTGACCGCGCTCATCGAGCCAGGAGGTGAGCTTTCAAAGTCGATCGAGGGCTATGAGCACCGCACGCAGCAGGTCCAAATGCTCAAGGCGGTAAGCGAGGCCCTGTCTGAGAGTCGTCATCTATTGGTCGAAGCTGGCACAGGGACCGGAAAATCGATGGCCTATTTAATTCCCAGCCTTGAGTGGGCTGCGGCGACCGGTAATCGGGTCCTGGTCTCCACTAACACGATCAACCTCCAAGACCAGCTGGTCCACAAAGACGTGCCGGATTTGAAGGAAGCTCTGGACAAGGATTACAAGATAGCCGTGCTCAAAGGTCGTCGAAACTACCTTTGTCCGCGTCGGCTGTCGGCTATGGCACGCCTGGGTCCTCGAACTCCAGAAGAAGCGCGCGTCTTGGCCAAAGTCTTGGTCTGGTTGGTTCGTGGTGGTACTGGGGACGTAAGCGAGATCAACATCCGCGGACCCGTTGAAGCCGCGATCTGGTCGCGGTTGTCATCAGATTACGAGGACTGCAGCATGGAAGCCTGCTACCAACATACCGGCGGGACCTGCCCATATTATCGATCTCGTCGGGAGGCCGAAGGCGCACATGTGGTGATCGTCAATCATGCGTTGCTGCTGGCGGATATCGCGACCGGCAACCGAGTGATCCCAGACTATGAATACCTGATTGTCGATGAGGGGCATCATCTTGAATCGGCGACGACGCGCGGCCTTCGTTTTGATGTCACAGAAGCCGATCTCAATCGGGTGTTGCGAGAATTGTCGGGAACTTCGACTCAGCGGGTGCTCAAATTAGCCAAGGAAGTGCTGCCCTCAGATCAGTTTGCACAGCTTGAACCTGTCTCGAGCAATGTAACAGCCTCTTCCCGAGAAGCTCAACGGCTAACTGCTCGCTTCTTCGAACAACTTCAGGAATTTATGGATCGCAGGCGAGATGGGGAACCCCTCAGTCGATATGGGCAGGAGGAGCGAATTCTGCCTTCCACACGCAGCCTGCCATTCTGGAGCGAAGTGGAAATCGGATGGGACGAGCTCCGCAACCCGTTATCGAAAGTGCTGGATTCACTCCAGACCATTGTGGCAGCATCCGAGGAGATCAATGGGGGGCAATTGGAGGGGCTAGAACGTGGAACACTGCAAATATCGGAGGCGGGGCTTTCCGAGGATTTAGCCGTAAGTTTGCGTGCGCTCGCGAGCGATCTTGGTGAGATTATGACCAGTCTGGACGAATTGATTTTTGAGGCCGATCCGCAACGGATCTATTGGCTAAAGCTGCGCGGTGAGCCGCGCCGGTTATCCATGCACGCAGCCCCTCTTGAGGTCGGTCCGTTAGTTGAGAAGTATCTATGGCACGAAAAAGAGTCGGTTGTGCTCACCTCTGCCACACTGACGACGGCGGGAGAGTTTGACTACCTCCGACGCCGGCTGAGCGCTGAGGATGCCGACGAACTGGCCGTGGGCTCGCCGTTCGATTTTGAGAATTCCACAATGCTCTATCTCATCAATGACATTCCCGAACCACGCGAGCGCCGCGCCTACCAGGCCGCGGTCGAACGTGGACTCATTGCGCTCTGCCGAGCAACCGGGGGGCGCACTCTGGCCCTATTCACGTCAAACGAGCAGCTTATGGCGACCGCCAGGGCCATCACACCTCCTCTTTCCAGCGAGGGTATCGCCGTTCTCGAGCAAAGTGCCGGAGCTTCTCGTCATGCGCTGCTCGAGAGTTTCCGATCAACTGAGCAGGCGGTCCTACTGGGCTCGAGATCTTTTTGGGAAGGGGTCGATATCCCCGGCGATGCATTATCAGTTCTGGCCATCATTCGGCTTCCCTTCGATCGACCCACCGACCCGATCATCGCCGCTCGTGCGGAAACCTATGAAAATTCGTTCAGTGAGTATTCACTTCCCGAGGCAATTCTCCGCTTTCGGCAAGGTTTTGGCCGGCTGATCCGAACACGTTCGGATCGCGGAGTCGTCGTTAGCTTCGACAGTCGCCTGCTCACCAAGAGCTATGGCAAGGCTTTTATCGACTCGCTCCCTAATGTGACCCAACGCATTGGCCCGTTGAGTGATTTGCCGGGTCAGGCCACGCGATGGTTGGGCATCTAGTCGCCTAGCGCGCTGACTCCGTTCCCGAATATTCCCGCTTGCGCGCTGCGGATACGACACGGAACGATCTAGCTCGCAGCTGGATTGCGCACGCTATAATCCTTCGCGCAATGATCGACGTAAACGAACTTCGCGGCGGCGTCACCTTCGAGCTAGATGGGCAGCTTTACAAGGTGATCGAATACTCACATCACAAGCCGGGTCGCGGCAAGGCCACCATCCGCGTCAAAATTCGCGACCTTCGCAGCGGGACTCTGGTTGAGAAGGCTTTCAACTCTGGCGACCGCGTGCAGGATATCCGCCTCGATTATCGGATGGCCCAATACCTCTACCGCGAGGGGAATCTACTTACCTTCATGGACACTGAGACCTACGAACAGCCGGCGATCAACTCTTCGGTTCTCGGGGATTCGATCCAATACTTGACCGAAGGACTCGAAGTCAAATTGACTTTTAATGGGCCTGAGCCACTCGAGGTCGAGCTTCCCACGGCGGTCGATCTGAAGGTCACCGAGTCGGAGACCGACGTCAAGGGAGACACGGCCACGGGCGCTACGAAGAGTGTCACCACGGAAACAGGCGTCAAGGTTAAGGTGCCACTTTTCGTGAAGGCCGGGGACACAATTCGTGTGGATACCCGCAACGGGGAATACCTCACGCGTGTATAGCTGCCCTTAACCCCTAACTCACGCGCCCTCTTCCATCACTTGCTATAATCTTGCCGGCTCGGACGAGGCGGTGAGGATCGTCTAGCGAATCGACCGGCTCGGACGGAGCGATGAGGATCGTTTAGCGATTCGACCACCTCGCATGGCGCGGTGAGGATCGTCTAGCGTATCGACCGGCTCGGACGGAGCGATGAGGATCGTTTAGCGATTCGACCACCTCGCATGGCGCGGTGAGGATCGTCTAGCAATTCGACCGGCTCGGACGGAGCGATGAGGATCGTCTAGCGATTCGACCACCTCGCACGGCGCAGTGAGAATCGTCTTTCGAATTGACCCTCTCGACGCCTCAAGGAAAACTGGCTATGCGCACACCTGCTGGATCAGAGTGCCCCTATTATTTTGAGGATTATCACCGGGGCAAGGATATTCAAGAGTGCCGCTTGATTGCGGATTCACCCCGCGCTGGCACCTGGGCTCCGGATCTTTGCGGCAAGTGCCCCGTGCCACGCATTGCCATGGCCAACGCTTGCCCCAATTTGGTGCTTGAGCCCAAGGTCAAATCCGGAATTCTAGGCATGGGCCGAGGCGTGGAAATCTCGTCGTCATGCGTGTTCACCGCTGAGCCGGTCGAAGAGCCACAAATCGGATGTGGCCACTGTCACGAGTTTCTCGATTTCTATATCACAGACGAGTAACCCCTAAACCCATTCACCCCAATGCGGACGCCGATCTGCGCTCTGGCCTCGAGCAACACCGCGTGAAGCCTCGGAATGATTTGCTCCCACTTCCATGCACCCCAATTCATTCGCCGATCTGCGCCCTGGCCTCAAGTAACTCCGCGTGAAGCATTGGAATGATTTGCCCCTCAGTTCCGCGCACAATCTAATCCACCATCAGATCTCTCGTCTTGCGGTGGACCTCGTGAAACATCGGACGCGTGAGGGTGCCAGTCGGCGCTTCCGTCACCGGCAGGGCCTCATTCACGGGCTGCGCCACTAAGAAACTTATTAAGTTGTATTGCCGCTCACACCGCATTCAATGAATTCTCAATAGAGTAAATCGAGTCTCGATATGAGCGCCTCTTCAATGGTCCCTTCACCGACCCGAACCCTTAAGAAGGATTCAGATTCTGTTTTTTTTGAGCTCACACGCAGTATTTGCCCCGTTTGCCGTCGAGTAATCGATGCCCAGGTG
>JAZGCZ010000202.1:0-10183 GCA_036477195.1 Anaerolineales bacterium
CGCTCGACTACCTGGCGGAGGGTTACCAAGAACACCCCTCGCTTGAGTGGTTGTCCACGCAATTCACCCTGGAATCGGTCACTGAATACGGGGAGCTGGAGGTGTACCACTTCGTCAGATGACAAACCGGAGAAGGTTGCTGGTGCTGTACCTGTTCGGGCTGGTCATCTATGGAGCGGCTTCGCTTCGAGTCCAGAGTCCCGGATACATGGATGCGGATTATTACTACGCCACTGCCCTGCAGCTGATTGATGGACAGGGACTGACGGAACCGTTCCTATGGAATTACCTCGATGATCCCGCTGGCCTGCCGCACACCTCACACCTCTACTGGATGCCCCTTCCGTCCTTGATAGCGGCGGGAGGGATGTTGTTCGGGGATTCTGGCTTCCGTGCAGCCCAGCTCCCATTTATTTTGCTGGCTGCAGCTTTGCCGCCGTTGTCCGCGTTCTTATCCCACCGACTTACGAGGGATGCAAGGTTGGCCTGGATGGCAGGGCTGTTTGCAGCATTTCCCGGGTTTTTCCTTCCCTTCCTGGTCACAATTGATTCGTTCGCAGCCTTTGCGATCGCAGGTAGCGCATCGCTCTGGCTTTTGGCACGCTCGGTGAAGGAGCCGACCCTGGCAAGATGGTTCGTTTCCGGTGTGCTGATTGGTGTCGGTGCTCTAGCACGAGCAGATGGCTTGCTGCTGTTGGTCGTGGGACTACTCGCTGTCTTTTGGTCGCGGCATCGGCGGGTGTCCAGCAGTCTGGTTCTAGCGATTGGAGTCCTGGCCGTGATGGCGCCATGGTGGGCTCGCAATCTAACTGAGACCGGAGCCGTCTTGAACCCGGGCAGCCAACGTCTGTTGTGGATGCTCAACTACGACGACCTATTCACTTTCCCGGCCTCCGATCTCACCTTTGAGCGCTGGTGGGAGGCCGGCATCCTCGCAGCTGCACAAGCCCGAATCGATGCGCTTTCGACGAACATACAGCGGCTGGTTGCCGAGGGCGGAATGATCTTTCTCGGACCGTTCATGGTCGTAGGTGCAATACGGAGGTGGCAGCATCCTTTCGTTAGGCTCGGAATTGTGTATCTTGCGGCGCTGTTCGGTATTATGACCCTGCTATTCCCCTTCGTCGGACCGCGTGGAGCGCTCTTCCACTCGATGATGGCCGTGATGCCGCTGCTCTGGGCGCTGGCTCCAATTGGCATTCTGGCAGGAATAAACTGGTTGGGCGCTAAGCGCAATTGGGATCGCAAGGAGGCTTGGCGGGTGCTGGGAGCGAGCGCGGTGGTGCTCGCGGTGCTGCTGACCGTCGGTCTCTACGCCAATCGGTTCTACGCAGAGGGGGATGCCTGGAACGCCAGCGCGCAAACCTACCAGGCTGTGGCGGCAGCCATTCCACTAGCTGATGATTCAATTGTGGCAGTAAACAATCCCCCTGGCTTTTTTGCGCATAGCCATCGGCAGGCGGTCGTGATTCCCTCTGGTACTGTGCATGCTTTGCGAAGTGTTGTTGATACCTTTGAGGTGCAGTGGGTTGTGCTGGAAGCCAATCATCCGCGTGGCCTGGACGCACTCTACGCCGAGCCCAACTCAGTGGCATGGCTCACCCTGGTCGAGTCCATCCAGGACAATGGCGGCCAGCCAGTACATATACTTGAGGTGGTCCGATGAACCCAACGGGGCCGAAGGGGGGCTCGGGCTCATCCGGGGAATCCGGGAATCTGACGGCATACGTGCTCGTGGGGGTCGAGTGATGCGCAGCTGGACCAAAGGGCGGCTCAGGCATGTTCGGATAGTCCGCGAGTTTCGCCGGTTGCTTGCACGGGTTCTCAAGGTGATCCGGAGACGGAGCGTGGTCGCGGCCGCGACAGCTGCAACATTGGCTACCGGCATTCTGTATCTGGCGGTATCGAACAGTAGTGTCGGCCTTGGTTTCCCACTCGATGACGCTTGGATCCATCAGACCTACGCTCGAAACCTAGCGGAATTTCGTCAATGGGCGTTCATTCCGGGGATTACCAGCGCGGGATCGACCGCGCCTCTGTGGTCGGCATTGATTTCCCTAGGCTACTTTATGCGGCTGGATCCCCTCTTTTGGACCTACCTTGGCGGGCTTGCGCTACTGGCATTGTCGGCATGGCTTGCCGCTCGCTGGTTTAGCGTTCGGTTTCCCAAGCGGGCGGATCTGGCATGGACGATGGCAATTCTAGTTGCGCTGGAATGGCACCTGGCATGGGCGAGCTTGTCGGGTATGGAGACATTGGCCCTGGCAGCCATTGCATTGCTTTGTTTCTACTGGCTCGAGAGTCGGCGCGTGGGCATTTTCTTAGTCGGGTTGGTGATCGGAGTAGGGGTGTGGATCCGGCCCGACGCGCTAACTCTAGTTTTTGCACCCAGCGGATATTTGGTTGTTCGGGATCGAGAAAAGCGATTCGGGGAGTGGTTTCGCCTGGGTCTCGGAATTGCGGTTCCGTTGGTGGCGTACTTTGCTTTTCAGCGTGGACTCTCGGGCGAGCTTTTGCCGAATACGTTCTTCGCTAAACAAGCGGAATACGCGGTGCTGCGCGAGTTTCCCTTGTTTGTGCGCCTGCTGACACAGATAGGAATTCCGGGAGAGTGGCTTGGGGCAGCCGGGCTGCAAACGGGTGGACCGCTTATTGGTGTGCTGATTGTGCTCGTTCCAGGTCTGCTCATTTTGACTCGGCAAACCTTCCGCTCGAGACAATGGTCTCAATTGATTCCGCTGATATGGGCTGGTCTCTTCCTGACGCTCTACGCTGTCCGCTTGCCGGTTACATACCAGCACGGGCGATATGCCATCCCGGTGATCCCAGTTCTTCTGGTGCTTTCATACGAGGGGATGATGCGCTGGATCGGGCCTCGATCGCCTGTGGCGGCCATGCGGATCGTATCGCGAGCTTGGATCCTTGTGGTTGCGATCTCGAGCCTAACTTTCTGGCTGATTGGGGCGGGGGCTTATGGTCGCGATGTCGCCATAATTGAGAGCGAGATGGTAGCAACCGCCCATTGGATTGAAGACAACATCCCCTCGGGGGCGGTCGTGGCAGCGCACGATATCGGGGCGATCGGATACTTCGCTAGTCGAGAACTAGTTGATCTGGCAGGCCTGGTCTCACCGGATATCATTCCGTTCATCCGGGATGAAGTAGCCCTGGCCAGGCACCTCGACGAGGCTGGCGCCGAGTATCTCATTACCTTCCCAGGCTGGTATCCTGAACTGACTGCGGGCAGGGAGCCGCTTTTCGTACCCGAAGCTCCTTACAGTCCCGCGGCCGGCGGGGAACACATGACTGTATTCGCGTGGAATTAGCCGTCGTTTGCGCTCTTGCCCTCTTTGAACGATTCGCTTCCTGTTCTGTCAGGTGGGAGCGAATACCAGTCGATACTCACTTGTCCAAGTGTCCAAAAAACCGCGCTGTGCTATACTCGCCGCCATTCTCGCAAGGGAAGGGTAGTCCATGAAAGAAGTCACCGTTCTGATCGTGGACGATCATCCGCTTTTTCGGGAGGGCATTCGCAATGTCCTGGATTCCGAAAAAGACATCAAGGTCGTCGCAGAAACCACAACTGGCGACGAGGGGCTTGAGCTCGTCCGAGATCTGCTCCCGATGGTCGCCCTAATTGACGTGAATCTCCCGAGCATGAATGGGATTCAGGTGACGCGGCAGATCGTCGCTGAACGTATCAACACGGCGATCGTTCTGTTGACCGCATATGATGATGTCGAGCAAGTTCTTCATGCATTCAAGGCAGGCGCGGCGGCCTATTGCTCGAAGGACGTTGAGCCCGGTAAGCTAGTTGACGTGATCCGCAACGTGGCGAGAGGCTTCTTTGTTGTTGGTGATCAGGTCTACGACCAGGCCGGATTAGACCAGTGGCTCTCACGTGGCGTCGAGACCGTCCGCCGACCCCATCTCGATGGGGATGTCGAAGCCTTCACGCCGCTATCTCCTCGCGAGATGGAGATCCTGCAATATGTCACCCGGGGCCTCAGCAACAAGGAAATTGCTGTCCAGCTCGGTATCAGCCACCAGACGGTCAAGAACCATATGACCGCTATTCTCCATAAGCTGGACGTCGAGGATCGGACGCAAGCTGCAGTCTACGCTCTACGGCACGGATGGGTGCGATTGCAGGACACCCGCAAGTAACGGATGACAGAGGCCGAAATTCAAGAGGGGCTGAACCAAGAAGATCTCAGCCCGATCGAGGTATTCCTTGAGGTTGCTCGAGAAGAGCTTGAGCAGGTGCGAAAGGAACACAAAGAGATTGGGATGCTTGTAGAACAGAGCCAGGGCGAGGTTGAAAAACTGGCTCAGCGGAATGCCTCAATTGCTGCAACCCTCAAACAAATCGAATCCAATTTCGATACGATTCCACGAGAAGATATCAGGAACACGTATGAAGCGGCGCAGGACGCGCAGCAGCGACTCTTTACCATGCGCGGCCAGCTCGAAAAGCTCGAGAGTGATCAAGAGACTCTACAGCGCTACGCCGAGTTTATTCAAAGCACATTAAATTTGCTCGAGGGGCGGTCTCACGATGAAGTGAGCGAAATTGATTCCGGTCAGGGTACTGTCATTGAGCAAATCATTGATGCTCAGGAGGAAGAGCGCCGCAAAATCTCCCGGCAAATCCACGACGGCCCGGCGCAGTCGCTCTCCAATTTCATCTTGCAGGCTGAGATTGCTATGCGCCTGTTCGATACGGATCAAGACAAGGCGCGGGAGGAACTCAATAACCTAAAGGCCGCCGCTAATTCAACCTTTTCGCATATACGAGACTACATCTTTGACCTAAGGCCGATGATGCTGGACGACTTGGGCATCGTACCGACCATCCGGCGTTATGCGGAAGCCTTCAAGGAAAAAACTGGCTTGGATCTCAACGTAGTGGTCACCGGCACAGAGCGCAGACTCGAATCCCATCGAGAGGTTTTGATCTTTCGCACCGTGCAGGCCTTGCTCCAGAACGTGAGAGACTATGCACAGGCTACGCAAGTTAAGGTCATGGTGGATCTTGATGACTCTCAAGTGAGAGCGACCGTGGAGGATAACGGAAAGGGGTTTGATGCCGAATCAGCCATGGAGGAACAAGGTGCCGCACATGGGCTTCGGGTGAACAAAGATCGCCTGGAACAGGTGGGTGGTAGTTTCGAGATTGAGAGTCAGCCCGGAGAAGGTACCCGGGTCACATTCTCCGTACCGGTCGAGGAGCCGTAGCGGGATCGGAGATTCGTCCTATTGTAGGCATAGGGGCCCCTTCCTATAATTTGGGGGCCTTGGAGCAAAAACGGGGCAAAATTGAAACGGAAGGGTGGTGAGAACATTGCTTTATGCACCTAAGGAAAAGGGGCAGGGCTTAGTCGAGTATGCGTTGATTCTTGTTTTGGTAGCCGTAGTTGTGATTGTCATTTTGGCGCTGCTCGGACCCGCCATTGGGAACGTGTTCAGTAACATCGTCAGCAACATTTAGGCTCCCAGTGGGAAAGTCTCGAGTGGTCACTTGACCACCTGCCAGAGACGAGGAAGCCCTATCTCTGATAGGGCTTCTTTTTTGGGCGCTTTTGCGACCCTGAATTGAGAAATTATGTTGGAATTGTCCAAAAATAGCTCCGAAAGTTGGCCGACTTGACATATCAAACACCGGCGGTATCATACGCACACGCTGGACGGCCGTGCGTGTCGCCGCAAAATAAGGAGGCATAATGCGCCGTGGTCGCGTTTTCATATTGTTTGCGCTAATCTTGCTGCTGGGCGCTGTGGCAGCGTTCCTCGTTCTTGGCGGAGGCGGGATAGGCACAAGCCAGGAAGAACCCACTCCCTTTCCGACACCCATTGGCGAAGCTTCGATTGTTATCGCCGCTCAGCACATCGCCAGAGGTTCTGTAATTCCGCCTGAATCAGTTCTCAACGAGCCGTATCCTGCGGATTACAAAGTGGAAACCATGTTGGATGATGTTAGCCAGGTTATCGGCCAGCGGGCGCGGATGGATATCGCACGCGGAGTGCCAATTACTGAAAACATGATCACCGACCAGCCCGGGGACTTGCTGCCCATAGGCTCAGACGCGGCGATCGCCATTCCCCAGGGTTTTACTGCTATCGCAATCCCGATGGATCGCTTCTCCGGTGTTGCCTTTGCCATTCGTGAAGGTGACCAGGTAGATGTCCTGGTAAGTATGCTGATTGTCGATCTAGACGCCGATTTCCAATCGGAGCTTCCCAATCAGGGGATGTTCCTCTTCAACTCTGAAGGTGAATTGCTGAGCGCAATCACTTGCCGAGTAGTTGAAGCTACCGAGACAGGGGATCTAGTCTGCGCGGCCAGCGAGCGCCCGCCAGAAATCGGTCTGCTCCAGTTCGATGAATTCTCAGGGCAGGACTTCTACGCCGGGCCGTCCGGCCCGCAGCGGCCGCGCCTGGTCACTCAGCGTCTGATATCTAGCGCGACAGTTCTAGGAGTGGGAGATTTCCCGCTCGAGATCGCGGAGCAGCTGGTGACGGTAGTCGCAGTCGCCGAGCAAGAGGGAGTTGGTGCACCAGAAGCACAGGCGCAAACCCAACAAGCAGGAGAAGAAGGTGCGCCGGTCATCGAACCGCCTGATATCATTACCCTGATCGTGTCCCCACAGGATGCCTTAGCGATCAATTGGGCGGTAAATGGAGGCCTGGATCTGACGCTTACGCTCCGGAGCCCCAATGACCCGACTCCAGAGATTGACACGGACAGCGTGACGCTGCAGTTTCTAATTGACAACTACAACATCGCTGTTCCTTCCAAGCTTCCATACGGCACGGAACCCAGGCTCACTACTGAGGAATTCGTGTTCCCGCCTGATTTCGATGTAGAGCCAACCCCCGTTCCATAACGGGAGGGCTGCCTACAGGGAGAAACTGAATGACGGAAGAACTCGCGGAAGCAAGTATCCGCGTACTCATTGTTGACGACTTTGCGGAGACGCGAGAAAACCTCCGCAAGCTTCTCCAGTTTGAGTCCGATATAGTCGTGGTTGGTGCGGCCCGCTCGGGTCAGGAGGCGATTGAGATCGCCTCCGAAACCAAACCCGACATTATCCTGATGGACATCAACATGGAGGACATGGATGGCATTACCGCCACCGAATCAATCCTGAGTGAGGTCCCGTTTACTCAGGTAATCATTCTTTCAGTCCAGAGCGAACAAGATTACATGCGCCGGGCTATGATGGCCGGCGCGCGAGATTTTATGGTCAAACCTCCTTCCAGCGAGGAGTTGATTGCGACCATTCGACGTCTCTCAGTATTCGCCCATGAAAAGCGAAAGGATTTTGAGAGACCATCAGTTCCGTTAGCGGCGCAGGCACCCCCGGGATCGCCAGGACATGTGCCATCCCATCGCCCAGCTGGCAAGGTGCTCGCGTTCTACAGTCCGAAGGGTGGGGTGGGCTGCACGACCATCGCGACTAATATCGCACTGGGACTCGATACCGAAGAAACGCCCACTGTGTTAGTCGATGGAAATCTACAATTTGGCGACGTCACAGTCTTTCTAAATCTCCAATCCAAGTACTCCATCATTGATCTCACCTCTCGCATGGACGAAATCGATCCAGAGATTCTTGAAGATGTGCTGCTTCTTCATGAGAATGGTTTGAGGGTCTTAGCGGCCCCTCCGAGGCCCGAAATGGCGGACGAGGTCAACTCGGATCAGATACGAACCATCATTCAGTTTCTTCGCACACACTTTGCCTATGTGGTGGTCGATACAGCCTCAACCATGGACGACACGACATTGGCGATCCTGGATACGGCCGATTTACTGATTGCGATATGTACCCCCGACATCCCCGCCATTAAGGACGCGCGCCATCTATTTGATCTCTTACATATCTTGGAATTCCCAGCAGAGAATGTCTGTTTCGTAGTCAATAAGATGGATCGCAAGGGTGGGATCTCCGCCGAAGCCGTTGGAGAGAACCTCAAGCGAGAAGTCGAGGCCGTCATCCCGGTGGACGAGCGAACGGTTACCGCATCCATCAACAAAGGCATCCCACTCATAATTAGCGATCGAAGCAGCCCACAGTCGCGAGCGCTCATGCAGCTGATGGGGACCATCAAACAGCGCCTCTCAGACGCAGAGGAGCAGGAGCAAGAAGAGGAAGTTAGGGAGCGGCCGCGCTTGCTGGGTCGCTGATTCCTAGGGAGCCCGTGAGGATTAATTAGTGTCGTTACTGAAGAGAATCGAGCAGGGTCAAACCGACGAAAGCCCCGATCCGCCAGCCGCGGAGGAGCAGCCATTTGCGCCTGGCGAAAGCGGCGGAACTTCTCGGCTGACCGGACTGAGCGCGAGACGCACAGCTCCCCCAGAGCAGGCTCGGGGCGGGCGTATTCACGACATCAAAAATGAAGTCCAGAATCGCCTGCTCCAGGAATTGGATCCGTCGATGGACGTTACTCAGACGGCCGAAGTGCGGCGGCAAATTGAGGAGCTGTTTGAAAGCATCCTGGCGGAAATGAACATCGTACTTTCGCGTCCAGAGCGGAGGCGCCTCTTTGAACAGATCGTGGCCGAAATCCTAGGCCTAGGACCAATCGAGCCGCTGCTGTCGGACGAAAGCATCACGGAAGTTATGGTGAATGGCGCGAAGAATATATACATAGAGCGCGCGGGGAAGATCATTCGGGAACCCACTTCATTTGAATCCAACGATCACCTGATGCGGATTATCGATCGTATCGTTGCGCCCTTGGGAAGACGCATCGACGAATCTAGCCCCTATGTCGACGCGAGGCTGCAGGATGGTTCACGTGTCAACGCGATAATCCCTCCGATTTCCCTGGGGGGCCCAACGCTGACGATTCGAAAATTTGCAAAGAATCCAATTACAGTTGAGCAGCTAACCGAATATGGAACGATCACGCCGGAATCGATTGAATTCCTCAAGGCCTGCGTGATCGCCCGCATCAATATGGTCATTTCCGGCGGTACCGGCTCCGGCAAGACGACGATGCTCAATGTCATCTCCCAATACATCCCGTCCGACGAACGCATTCTGACAATCGAGAATGCAGCCGAACTCCAGCTCAGGCAGGAGCATGTTGTAACGCTTGAGTCGCGGCCGCCCAACATCGAAGGGCGGGGAGAAGTCACGATCCAGGATCTCGTGATCAATTCCCTTCGAATGCGCCCAGACCGTATCATTGTCGGAGAGATTCGCGACGAGGCGGCTCTGGACATGTTGCAGGCCATGAACACCGGCCATGAAGGCTCTATGACGACCGCCCACTCCAACAGCCCTCGCGACACCATTTCGCGTATTGAAACGATGACCATGATGGCCGGAATGGACCTGCCGACCCGCGCCATCCGAGAGCAGATTGCCTCGGCACTGGAGCTGGTGGTTCATCTGGAGAGAATGCGCGACGGAACGCGAAAATTGACACACATATCCGAGATCCAGGGTATGGAAGGCGATGTCATTACGATGACCGACCTGTTTGTCTTCGAGCAGACAGGCTTGGAGGACGGCAAGGTCATCGGCCGCTTGCGACCAACTGGGCTGCGCCCGAAGTTTATGGAGAAGATCGAACAAGCGGGCATCCAGTTGCCGGCATCCATCTTTGGGGTCGGCGAGCGAGGTTCTTACAGATAGCTATGGATCCCACCTTAGTACTTATCGTTGGCGGAGGACTGGCGCTGCTCTTTCTGGTGGTCGGTATCGTGCTCTCTTTTGTGGGGGGTGGATCGATTGTCGAAGAACGACTGGGTCGCTATGCCGAAACAGGCGGCCTGGTCACCACCGACAGCGAGCAGTTAGCAGGGGGGGACGAGGCTGGGACCAGCGCGCTCTCGGACTTCCTGAACAATCTTGGAGAAGGAACAGATCTTTTCGCCAAGATCTCAACCAACCTTGCACAGGCGGATATCAAACTTCGCCCGGCGGAGTATCTAGCTGCCAGGGTAATTGCTATGTTCGTGGGCGGTGTGATTGCTTTCGCGCTGAGCGGAGTGATTTTTGCGGTAGTTGGAGCGATAGTTGGCTTTTTCATCCCGCCCATCTATGTTGGTCGTGCCAAGAAGGGCCGACTTAAGGCATTTGACAATCAGCTCGCCGATATGCTCAACCTCATTGTAAATGGCCTTCGAGCGGGGTTCTCAACCATGCAGGCCTTGGAGGCGGTCGGC
>JAZGCZ010000203.1:0-3260 GCA_036477195.1 Anaerolineales bacterium
GCCGGGCCTTTCCTTATGGCGAAGGAAAAGAACACCGTCGACGTAGCGGCCTTCCTCATTTCACGCTATCCCACCACAAACGATGACTATCTGGCATTCGTAAGTGATACGGGGCATCGCATTCCTAAATGGCCTCCCAAAGGATTTCCTCCGGAGCAAGCCAGGCATCCGGTCGTCAACGTGAGCTGGGAGGACGCAGAAGCGTACGCTGATTGGTCTGGAGGCCGGCTACCGAGCGAAGCTGAGTGGGAGAAGGCCGCACGCGGAACCGATGGGAGACTTTATCCCTGGGGGATGAAGCTCATTGCGGGCAACTTGAACACGAGCGAAGGGAAGACGGAGGGCACTCACCCGGTGGATGCCCATCCTGGAGGTGCATCTCCTTACGGGGTTATGGACATGTCAGGAAACGCGTGGGAGTGGACTACGACACTATATGAGCAGGGCGAGGAGTGGCGGGTGCTGAAGGGCGGCGCGTGGGACTTCAAAGGATTCAAGGACGCACGATGCTCTTATCGGGTCTACTTTGCTCCAACCTTCCGTAATCATGCGGTGGGCTTCCGATGCTGCTGGGATTCGCCACAGGCTCCGCCTTGAGCCAGGACCTGCTGGCGAGAACGGCCTTCATTCCAACAAGATCCGGCCGAATTTCGCCGGAAATAGCCAATTTTGGAAGTCGTCAGATGCTGCAGTCTAACCTCAGCCGCAAGGCTACGGAGTAACCGATAGACTGCCTTCCATACCGCCTTCTAAATGGCCAGGTACACTGCACACCACCTGATAGGTTCCTTCATCTGAGGGCGCGGTAAAGCTGAACGTCGACGAATTCCCTGCGCCAACGCTTGTCTCCGCGAGCACATTTGCTTGATCGGACTCATCGAACGGCGCGTCGACAGTATATCCGGCCTTCATCACGACCCAATTGTGTTCGAGGGTGCCGTCGTTGGTAATCGAGACAGTGACCTCGCTCCCCGCAGAAACCGAGTTGCTGGACGGCGTGAACGAAAATTCGGTCATACCGACGGATATCTCCGAAGTGCCTGGCCCGCCGCAGGCCGCGATCAATAATGCCCCCAAGGCGAGCATGATAATGATTGAAATTCTTCGCATTATTTTCCTCCGTTAGACTGAAAGTCTAAGCCTCCTCCTCTCAAGTCGCAAGCCAAATAGAAATAGTTCTGATCGTGAGGGATACCACCAAATGGAGTACCCAGAATTGATCATACGACTTGAAACTACTTGGCCCGGATAAGGCCGCATGACGGCGGACGGTGACTACTCCAAAAAGAAGAAGAAGAGCAGGAGCCGTCAGATTTTCAGGAATTTCCGATCGGGAGAGAATTCTGCGAAATCAAAATCAGGAGTCTCACCCAGTATGATCTGCCGCACCAGATCGGCGGTAATTGGCGCCAACAAAATTCCATTGCGAAAGTGACCGGTGGCGACAACTAGATTTGGGAATTCAGCAGAGGGCCCGATGATCGGTAAGTCGTCCGGCGTTCCCGGGCGCAATCCAGCCCATGCGCCAACGAAAGTTGAGGTCTCCAGCATAGAAGAAATCTCAAACGCTCGCGTTGAGATAGCGCCCAGCCCATCGGGAGTATTAGAGGAGTCGAAGCCGACATCCTCAACCGTTGCGCCCAGCATCGTCAACGTGTCGTCTTTTGGAACGATATATGCTCTTCGAGAGTGAATCACGCGGTTGAAATAGGAGCCTTCGACGGAATAGGCCTGTCCCCGGCGCGGTCTGACTGGCACACCAGGCACCCCCTCGATCTGCCCGGACCAGGCGCCGGCAGACAGCACGACCCAGTCTGCTTCGTAGCGTGTCTCTCCGGCGAGCACGCCAACCACTCGCCCGCCGTGACTCTCGACTGAAGTCACTTCGGCTTGCTCAAACACAGCGCCCACTTGCTGCGCGGCGCTGACGAAAGCTTGCGTCAAGGCCGTGTTATCGACCCAGGCATCATGAGGGGAGTAGAGCGCACCCGCAATCTCCGGATTGAGATTGGGTTCCAACATCAGGGCTTCCTCCACCGTGGCCCGCTCAAGCTCTACTCCTTCCTTGAGGTTCACTCGGAGGGTCTCCTCGAGCGAAGGCAGGTCACCATCATTCACCGCGAGGATGAGCTGCCCATCTTGCCGAAAATAAACGCGTTCGCCAATTGCCTCTTCCAGCTCATCGATGACGGCAGGATAAAACTCGCGGCTCCTGCGCGCTAAGATTCGAAGCGGCTTGGGCATCGTGTCAGGCCGGCCGTGGAACGTGAGTACGCCGAGGGCGGCCTGAGAGGCCGCGTCGCCGGGAGCAGCCCTATCAAGCACCGTCACGGAGAGACCGGCTTGGCTCAAGCGCCACGCACTAGCAACGCCGATGATGCCGGCGCCGATGATGAGTACATCAGTCATAGCCGGTTGTGCTCCGATTTCGGACTTTGCTCTTGAGCTGAGAACCTGCCAGCGGCAGGATGCGTTTCACGCGCTCGAGCCACAGCTTGAAGCTCAATCCACGCCAGGCGCGGATGTGTCGGGCACTCAGTGTTCTATCGACGGACACTTTAGCATAGGCGGCTTGTACGTGGGCGCCGATCAGCTCGCGTGCAGGCTCTCTGATATGCGAGGATCCGTCATCCAGACTATCGAAGAGAGCGGCCTGAAACTCATAAGGTGTGTCGCCAGGTGAAGACTCAATACCTAAGTGAGAAGTGAGCCGACGCAAACGCTCATAGAGCGAGAGAAGGATCTCTTCGGGAGCCCGACGCTGAAGTCGGAGTGGATCCAGGATCATCACCCAGATAAACCAGGCAACGACGACACCTAACAGGGCGCTCCCCGCCAGTACGGGTACATCAAGCCGTGCTGCGAATCCCAGAGGACGGGCGAGCTCGAGGCTTGGTGTTACTAGTGAGGAGAGTGCTGGGGCCGCCTCCGCCCGCTCGATCGCAGGGCGTCCGCCGGTTGGATCGAATTCCACCCACCCGATTTCCGGGAAGTACACCTCCACCCAAGAATGGGCTTCAGCCTCTGTGACGACGTAGCGGATCGTGCCTTCCGTTCGCTGAGGGGTTCCGGTGATATAGCCGACTATCAGGCGCGCAGGGATTCCGGCGGCGCGGGCCAGCACAACCATTGAAGAGGCATAGTAGTCGCAGTACCCCTTTTGCAGATCAAATAAGAAATAATCTACGATGTCTCGATCCGCCGGTGGGGCGGGAAGGTCCAAGGTGTATGGAAAGGCGCGCAGGTACGTTTCGATCGCC
>JAZGCZ010000204.1:0-2419 GCA_036477195.1 Anaerolineales bacterium
TGCCAATGCCGGGGATGCGGGCGGCGCCGGCCGGCGCGGATTTCCGCAGCGTAAGGCTCGGAGAGGCCGAGGGCTGATGCTATGAACGGAACCGTGATCCCAGTGAGGCGAGGCTGAATCTTCTGGAGGTACGTTTCCTCATCGAGCCAAGCTGGTTGATCCGATGGTCGCCAAGCCCGCTTAGCGGCGGCATGTCGGCGCTGTTTCTCGGCCTGGCGGGCCTGGGCCTCGCGACTGTGCCCGGCCACTCGCCCGAGCTGTGCAGCCTTCATGAGTCCCTCTTTGGAACCAGTAACGGCGCACGACGCGCAACAACTCCGACCGAACTTGATTGACTCTCCACATACCCGACAAACCTTTGGATTTGCCCCTGGCGCACCCAGGGCCGCCCGCCCCATAGGTTGTCCCCCTGCCCAAAAGCGCAGGATTTCCGCACAGATCGGAAAAGCCGAAATCGCCCAGGAGCGGCGATCGGGGGATCGGCAATAGCATGACGGCGCAAACCCGAACAGGGGGCCTGGGAACGGAAGGGAACGCATCCCCGAGGCCCTCGACAACCTCCGCGACCAGATCGAGGAGCCCGTGTGTGCGGGCGCGTCCCGCCCCTTCACGTCTTCGCCTTGGGTTTCTTCTTCAGGTACTCGTCAATCGCTCTCCTGATAAGCGCACTCACGGGAACGTCAGTTTTCTTGGACAGAGCTTTGAGCTTCTTCGCCTGTGTGTCTTTGAGCCAGATGTTTGTGCGCTTCATTCTGCCTATGTACATCTATCAGCAGCTTTTGCCAAGACGGATGAGGAGAAATGTGGAACAGGCTATGATCCATGTAGATGCTTTGGCCAGTCTTCTATATACCAGCTTTCTTTATTCACATCGGATGTATCGACGGTGTGTCCTGCTCCTTTGAACAGTTGAGCAAGGGCATCGGCGTGTATTCGGCCGCAGAGGATGAGAACGCTTTCGGCACCCCCGGCTAGTTTCATCGTTTTGTCAAAGATATGCCTCTCGCGGGTCTTATGCAGCCTGTCAATTTCCACGGTGGGAAGGGAGCTGTCCTCGTCGGCATAACCCGGAGGAATACCTTTGGCTTGCCTCTCTGCAGGTTCCATCTCGATATTCGCGTACTCACGCCCTTGCCGTCTGGCGATCTGTTGAGCAATAGAGTCAGTGCCGTGCTTGGCTTCTTCTCCGATGAATTGAACTCCTCGTTCCTTGATCACTCTGTCCAACATCTCTTCGTACTGCCGCTTTTGCTCTTCCTCGAGCTCGGCGGCCTTGCCTTCGGTGTAAATGGGGGTGGTAGATTGAAGCTGATGCATCAAGCCAACAACAAGTATTCTCATAGAAGGCGTGCTCTGGCCCTAGCCTAGCAGGATGGCGTGGCGGTGTCCATTGCGGGCGCCAACCAGTTGGCGCCCGCACCCGTTTCACCAGATTGCTTACATTCGGGGGTATGATACCCAGCAAATGCGCGTTTACCATTTCCTTTCTGCCAAGTATGCCCTCGACGACATCAAGCATCGGCGGTTGAAGATCGCCACGTTCGACGACCTTAATGACCCTTACGAGCTGTGGGCGGTTGGACAACCCGACCGCCAGCTTCGGCGCGGACTGCGCAGGTGGAAGGCGATCATGACCCGCGACTACGGCATGCTCTGCTTCAGCAGGGGCTGGCGGAATCCCCTGCTATGGAGCCACTATGCCGACAGGCACGGGGGCATGGTGTTAGGCTTCGATGTCAACGACGTCTCACTCAAGTACGTGAAGTACGTAACCGAACGTCCGGTTTTCACGAACATCGATGAACGAACCGTCCAAGACCTCCTCTTCACGAAATTCAAGGACTGGCAATACGAACAAGAAACTCGAGTATTCACGGGCCTCCAAGAGCGTGACCGTGCCACCCGCCTGTATTTCGCTGACTTCACCGAGGACCTCAGGCTACGAGAGGTTATCAGCGGACCACTCTGTACAACCACGAAATCGAGGATTGAGGAAGCACTCCGCCACTACGAGGGACCCGTGACACTCACGAAAGCGCGCCTGGGATTCACCAGCTTCCAAATAGTTAAGAACAAAAAGGGATTCACGTGATGAAAGCGATCTTAAAGGATCTGGAGGAAGCTATCAGAGAGTTTGCTGCTGCTGAGAACGAAACCCGCCCCTTACCCATCCCCAACAAATTGCCGCCCTGCGAAACACTGTAGTGAAAACTGTAGTGACTCCCTGCATGCCTGGGGTTGTCTGGGGGTGCAGGCGAGGGTGCCGAGTCAATGGAGGCAATCACTTACACACCGGGGCAAGGAGTGGTCGGTTATTTTAAGTCCCTCGCGTCTGCCGATTCCGCCACCCGGGCTTAGTGGACACGTTTCCGTTTAGGTCGCGACAAAATCTTCTGACCAGCGCGTTCCATGCAGTGGG
>JAZGCZ010000205.1:0-4304 GCA_036477195.1 Anaerolineales bacterium
TCAATACCGTGGTGGGTGTTCGGACTGTCCCCTCGGAGCTCTATGATCTGATGCGCTCGCTGCGTGCCACGAGCGCGCAAACTTTCTGGAAACTAGAAGTGCCGGCGGCCATGCCGGTATTAATGGGCGGCCTGAAAATCGGAGCCACTCTCGCCGTGATTGGCGCGGTAGTTGGGGAGTTTGTCGGGGCCGACCAAGGATTGGGGTTCCTTATCAATCTGGGAGGTGGACTCTACGACACTCCTCTAGTGTTCGTCGCCGTCATCACCCTGGTCGCAATGGCACTCGCGCTTTACGCCATTGTCGTCACACTGGAACGCAGGCTGTTGGCCTGGAGAACGTTGGAGGTTTTATGAGAGCTAGATGGGCTGCGCTCCTCTTGGTTGTACTGGCCGCCTGCCGTGCCTCGGCACCAAGTTCCTCGGTTCGCCTACCGATGGGATTTAATTCAAATGTTCAATTCGCACCCTTCTATGTCGCATTAGAGCGCGGCTATTACGCGGAGGAAGGGATCGATCTCGAATTCGACTACTTGTTTGAAACCGACGGTGTGAAGCTAGTAGGGGCCGGCGAGCTACCATTCTCCCTGGTCTCCGGAGAACAGGTTCTCCTGGCGAGGGCCCAAGGGCTACCGGTCGTGTATGTGATGGCGTGGTTTCAAGACTACCCGATAGCGATAGCGGCTCCCGTTGAAAGCGGTATCAAGGCGCCGCAGGATTTGGCCGGCACTCAAATCGGCATTCCAGGAGCCTTCGGGGCATCTTATGTCGGACTTCGAGCTTTGCTGCATTCGGCGGGCTTGACAGAGGAGGACATTACGCTCGAATCAATCGGCTTCAATCAGGTTGAGTCGCTGGTTGCTGGTCAGGAGGATGCGGTTGTTGTCTATGCCAACAACGAGCCGCTGCAAC
Organism: Anaerolineales bacterium; assembly: GCA_036477195.1. Lineage (GTDB taxonomy): Bacteria > Chloroflexota > Anaerolineae > Anaerolineales > E44-bin32 > JADFRG01. The sequence continues at coordinate 912 of JAZGCZ010000205.1, forward strand.
TGAATGCCCGCGGGTATCCGGTGAATGTTATCCGAGTCGCCGACCACGTCGATTTAGCATCGAATGGAATTCTGACAAATGAGTCGATGCTTGCCAACAGCCCTGACATCGTGCGCGGCATGATCCGCGCGACTCTGCGCGGCATCAGCGACACCATTGAGGATCCAGACGCGGCATTTGAGATCTCAAAGAAGTACATCGAGGGGCTCGATCAGTTAAGTGCGGCCGATCTAAACATTCAGCGTTCGGTCTTGGCAGAGAGCATCGAATTCTGGAGGACCGATCGCCCCGGATTCTCCGACCCGCAGGCATGGGAAAACATGCAGGAAGTCTTGCTTGAGATGGACTTTATTGTGGAGCCGATGGATTTGGCAGACGCGTTCTCAAACGAGTATTTACCGTGACCCATATTCTCTCGGCCCGTGACTTATCCGTGACCTTTCCCAATGGAAATGGCGGCCTGCAGGCCTTGGACGCAGTCACGTTTTCGGCACAGCGCAATGAATTTGTATGCGTGGTGGGAGCGTCGGGCAGCGGAAAGAGCACATTATTGAGATTGCTGGGCGGTCTATTGCAGCCAACCAAGGGAGAGGTGCAGTTCGAAGGGAAAACGGTCGTCGGGCCACGCCGGCGGATCGGCTTCGTCTTCCAAGATTCGAATTTGATGCCATGGCGCTCCGCGATTGAGAACGTTGAGTTGCCATTGGAGCTTCAGGGTACGAACTCCGCAGAAAAAGCACGTCGTGCGGAGGAGCTGCTGAAGCTGGTTGGGCTCACGGATTTCGAGCGGAGTTTGCCGAGAGATCTTTCGGGTGGCATGGCGCAGCGAGTGGCGATCGCCCGCGCGCTGGTTCACGAGCCGGATCTGTTATTGCTCGACGAACCGTTTGGGTCTTTGGACGCGCTCACCCGCGAGCGGATGATTTTCGAGCTGCTAAAAATCTGGCAGTTACAGAAGGTCACGATTCTCATGGTCACCCATTCCATTCAGGAAGCGGTACTCATGGCAGATCGAGTGCTCGTCTTGAGTAGCCGCCCGGGCTCCATCCGACTCGACCTCCGTATCCCGCTCGAGCGGCCTCGCGGCCTGGAAATGATGCACACCTCTGAGTTTGGAGAGCTGGTCGATCAAGTCAGATCGGCGATCGAATTAAGCCCTCCAACCAACTAACAAGAAGGGCGACCCGACCGGGCCACCCCGATAGCTCTAGGCCCGACCTTGCCTTGCTTGTTCCCCTATCATTTAAGCCTCCATAAAAGGAAGGGGGCTGCCTCAAGCTATTCTTGAGACAGCCCCTCGCTATTTCAGTTGGTGCAGAGATCAGGCCTCGTTCTTAGCTTCGTCAGCCTTGGAGGCTGCCCTCCGGCGCCGAACGCCGCGAGCGGCGAAGAAGAGCGGCACTCCCAGGATCAAGGCTACCGGCACGATACAGATGACGGACCAGATTGTGGCCTCGCCGATGAAGCGGAGCGCCCGGATCAAAGCCGTAAATGCATCCTTGACTGTTCCCTCCGGTCGCCAGCCACCGATATCTAGCGGCTGAGCGGCAACGTCAGGGATCAACTCCACTGAAATCGCCGACAGCCGTGCCGATTCTGAGAGGTACTGGATCCGACCTTTGATGACTTCGATCTCCTCACTTACGCGCCGCAGGTTTTCAAAGACCTGAAGTACGGCCTCAGTTTCGGTGGCCGAGTCCATGATTTCAAACAGCTGCTCTTCCGCAGCTTCCAGACTGCGCAACCTCGATTGCAGGTCCGTAAATTCTTGTGTCACATCCTGCCCGGATATATTTTCGCTCTGAATTTCTGTTGCTCCACTCTTGATGGCGTCCAGCGCTTCGTCTAGCCGTTCTGAAGGGACGCGGATCGTAATGGAGGCCCGATCGGCCGAGACGTTCGCCTCGGAAAAGAAAGTTTGGAAGACATTGGAGCTCACGACAAAACCGCCCATTTCATTGGCAAGGTCGGCAATTTCCTGAACGGAAGCTGCTGGCTCGGGTACCACTATGGACAGGTTCGCAGTATGAATGACGACCCGATCCGCGGGTGCCACATCGCCTGCGAATGCTCCATCGGTGCCGCGCCCCAGGCTTGACTGGGCGACGGCCTCGTCTTCAGCAAATTCGACCTGCGCGGGTGCTCCAATCGCGAACCCAGGCTCAGAAAAAGCCTGTTCCGGCGCGGCGGAGGCGCAAGCCGACAGCCCGAATACGATCAGGGATAGCGTGATGTAGACAATTGGTTTCTTCATCATTTGCTCCTTGCTTACTCCCTCTGAAGACGACCATCCACGTTCAAAGGTTCCCATCGCCATGCCACCTCCCCGAATTAGTGGGGATGAATTCAAAAGCCGATTCAAGTCGAAGATACAAACGTACGCTCAATCGATCCCGCGCAACCACTTTCCCGATTTGACTGCGGTGAACTCAAAAAACGGCGGTTGTTTTCGTATCCTTGCTTGAGGGTACCGTAGACCGCGACCAGCATCGGGCCGATGATTTACCAGCCGGCAACGAGTCGTAGCGCCTGTCGCTCGGGGAGGCCAGCCTTCAACATACGCAGCTGAACCTCGCTAATCTCATAGGCAGCTCTGCGTGCTTCCCAAGTCTTTGCTTTCAAATCGAGTATCGCATACGAAGCACGCGGATCCATATCACGAGGCTGGCCCACAGATCCAGGGTTCAGGATCATGCGCGGGGAAAGCGGAGTGGCCTGGTTCCAGGCCACTGTTTTTGAGATCGCCAGTGCATCGGCAGAGCTGCGCTGAAATATCAATGGCAGGTGGGAGTGACCTACGAGGCAGTAATCGGTCCCGAATTCGCCAAAATTGGCGTCTGCGGTGCGTGGGTCAAGGATGTATTCCCAAACGGGCTGGCGCGGACTGCCATGCGCCATTGTGAAGCCGTCCACGCTCGCCTCGCTCGGCAGGGCCTTCAGGAAATCTCCGCTCTCCTCGCTTAAGACATCCTGCGTCCAGGCCGCTGCTGCACGGGCATCGTGATTAAACCGAGTAAGTTGAGTCATACCGAGGGCAGCCTGATCGTGATTGCCGATTAGACACACTAATCCCGGCAGCGCACGAACAATCTCGACACACTCGTTCGGATCCGGCCCGTAGCCTACCGTATCGCCAAGGCACCAAACTGCCTCATAAGGCGGGATCCGGTTCCCAGCGTCCTCAAGTACCGAATTGAGGGCGGTGAGATTAGCGTGGATGTCAGACAGGATGAGAACGCGCACGCCGTGAATTCTAGTATGGAGAACACCCAATGGGAAGTGGGAGGTATGGGGTGTATAATGCGGCCCGCCCCATGCCCATCCTTGACGAGCGGAGCCAAGAGTTCCTCAGTCACAGTCCAGAACAGACAGAGCGGCTGGGAGTTCGGTTGG
>JAZGCZ010000206.1:0-3577 GCA_036477195.1 Anaerolineales bacterium
TTCGATCCTCACCATACTTTTCATAAAGACCTTGTGTGGCGCGAAAAACGCCACCTCGCGGTCCGACATCTTCGCCCACGATGAAGACACGCTCATCTCGCTCAAGCTCCTCATCCATCCCCTGTCGCAGGCCTTCAATAAGCGTTATCTCAGCCATCGACGCGATCCTCCGCGTATACCGGATAACTCGCCTCGGATATGTCCGGGTAGGGAGCTTCTGTTGCGAACTCCACAGCCTGCTCTACCTCTACATTTGCCCGCTCCTGGAACTCGCCCTCGGCCTCTTCGGTGAGAATTCCCGCCGCAAGCAATTTGTCACGCTGTAAGTCCAGCGGGTCTTGGGCTTTGAGCGCTTCCAATTCCTCGCGCGGTCGATAGCTCCGATCGTCGTCGTCCGAGGAATGTGGGGTCATTCGATTGACCATGGTTTCGACTATAGTTGGCCCGCCTCCTGAGCGCGCACGTGCAGCTGCTTCGGTCACGGCGCGATAAACCGCCATGGCATCCAATCCATCGATCGTCACCCCAGGTAGTCCCAGACCAGCCGCCTTGTCGGCCACTTTATCAACCGCCATCTGCTTTTCCTGGCGGACCGAAATCGCATACAGATTGTTCTCCACCAAAAAAATAACCGGCAATTTATGGATAGCGGCCCAATTGACCGCCTCATACCATTCGCCCTGGGAGGTCGATCCCTCGCCGATGGAGGTAAGCACAATCGCGTCATCTCCGCGTAATTTCATCGCAAACCCTATTCCAGCGGCATGGACGGCCTGGGTAGCTACCACCGATGAATGGCTGACAACATTCATTCGTCTCATGCTCCAGTGGTTAGGCATCTGTCGGCCGCCTGAATTCGGTTCCCCCTTCTTTCCCATCACTCCGAGCATGAATTCCTTCGGCGTGAATCCGAGGGCGATCATCATGGCCAGGTCACGATAGTAGGGAACAATCCAATCCTCTCCCTTGCGAAGAGCCATGGCAGCGCCTACCTGCGCCGCCTCGTGGCCAATTGCGGAGATGTGGAATGCGATCTTTCCTTGTCGGTGGAGTATCCAAGCCCGTTCATCCAGTCGGCGGGAAAGCACCATCAACCAGTACATTTCGAGCAGGCGCTCCGGGCTGAGATCGACCTGGAGATCTTCCTGAGCCTCCATACAGCTTCTCCTTCAACTCACGCGCTCGGCCACGTCGCGCATCTGCATACCATTCTGCTAACTCACGCGCTCGGCCACGATTTCGGCTACGTCGCGTACCTGCATGCCGTTCTGCGACGCATCTGAGAGCATGATCATGCAGAACGGACACCCCACCGCCAATGTATCTGCGCCTGTGGCCTCCGCCTCCCGGATGCGATCGGCACTGACACGCTCCGTCCCGCTTTCTTCTTCCTTCCAGAACTGAGCCCCTCCGGCCCCGCAGCAAAATGAATTAGAGCCAGCCCTTGGCATCTCCCGGATCTGGACGTCCACCAGGCCGAGCGCCTCTCTTGGCGCCGCAACAATGTCATTCTGTCGGCCCAAATAGCATGGATCGTGCAAAGTCACATTTTCTAAGGTCTCATCCCCATTGGACTGCAAACGGCCGGAGGTAATCAACTCCTGAATGTATTCTGAATGGTGGATAACCTCATATTCCCCGCCAAAGGCCGGATACTCTGTCTTTAGCGTATGCAGGCAGTGGGGACACGTAGCAACGATACGTTGGGTCTCAACCTGATTTAGTGTCTCCACATTGCGGTTTGCCAGTTCATTAAAGAGATATTCGTTGCCTGATCGACGGGCCGCGTCTCCGGTGCAGTTTTCCTGTGTCCCAAGAACAGCGAAGTTCACCCCGGCCGCGTTGAGCACCTTCGCAAATGCTCGAGCCGTGCCCTGCGCCCGCGCATCGGTCGCAGGTGCGCATCCCACCCACCACAGTATCTCAGGTTCCGGGTTCTGCTGAGTAGTCGGAACGTCCAGGCCTTCCGCCCACTTCAATCGTTCCTCCGCCGGAATATTCCAGGGATTGGCGGCTCTTTCCATCCCCCGATACGCGGTTTGGAGTTGTTCCGGAAACTCGTTCTCCATCAAGACCAGGTTCTGGCGGATTTCCAGAATATCTCGCATGGGCTCGACACCGACTGGGCACACCTCCACGCAGGCGCCGCAAGCGGTGCAGGCCCAAACGGCCTCCGCGGAGATCGCGAAGTCCAGCATGGTTTGAACACTCGCTTCTCCTTCTGCGATCCGGGAACCTTCTTGATTGAGGAAGTAGCGTTTGTTGATCTCCAAAGCCGCAGGCGATAGGACCTTGCCGGTTTCATAAGCGGGGCACGCGTCCTGGCATCGATTACACATGATGCACGCGTAGGCATCCATCAGTCCCTTCCAGGACAAGTCCTCCAGCCGCGCCACCCCAAACTGCTCTACCGTTTCATCTTCAAAATCCAGCCGCTCGAGTGTGCCCATCGAGGGTCGTTCCGGATGCAGGAGGAAATTTAGTGGCGCAAAAAATAAATGGATGTGTTTGGAATACGGAAAGTAAGGCACGAAGAGCAGAATGGTGCCGATGGCCAACCACCACCAGATGTGCTCTCCAACGATGAGAGCACTCTCAGAAAGTCCGCTCCATAGGCCTGCCACCGCGGAAGCGAATGGTTGCCATGGGTCGGCACCTGTTGCCGCGACTGCAAAGCTCTGGCCTAGAAACTGAGATCCCACGTGAATCAGGATGAAGCCACCGACGATCGCCGAATCACGGCGAATACCGGCCCTGGCCTTCGGGTGCACTAGGGTTGTTTCCCGTATTTCGAGCTCAGGCGCGCGCAGGGCAAAGCGGCGAATCAGCAGACCCGTCATGCCGAGTAGCGCTGCCACACTGAGGACGTCAACGCCCAATCGGTAGAGATTTCCGATGGTGCCGGTGCCAAGGAAAAGGTAATCGGGGATGAAGCCCTCCAGAACATCCCCAAAGTTGACCAGGAGGTAATAAATAAAGGCCCATCCCACAAAGGCATGCAAAAGGCTGGGGCCAAAACGAGCTCGAAAAACGGGGGAGAAGGTGATCGACTTAGCGACAGCCTCCCAGGCACGCTTGACGCCCATCGTCCAATCCGGCTTACCACGGCCGCGTGAAATTATCCGGATGAGGCGCTGGATTGCTCTTATGGTTAGGAAAAGTGTTGTTAGTAGGAGGAGAATGAAGAGGAGTTGTTCCGGAGTAGTGAGCATTAAAGCACTCGCTTAGTTCGGGAGCGGGCACACCTCCTCAAAGAGAGGTTAGTTTACCACACGGCCCTTTTGGGCCTTTTTTGGGCACTTTTTGGGGCTTGATGCGGGACATCAAGATAAAGGCGACGACAAAGCCGATACCACTGGCCCCAACGAGAGAGCCAAACACCGCCGGTCCCGCATCGAGATTGAACCAGGCGACGGCCGGGGAGCTGGTGATGTCGGTCAGGGCTCACGCACTCGCTGACCCGTTTATGAATACGGCCATCTGAGCGAAAAGCTACCCACCCCAAGGGTTGTCTCCCTCGGGCATCGGCAAAACGGGCAAGCCCTCCCAGCCAGTTTCGCGCAAGTACTGCTCTAGG
>JAZGCZ010000207.1:0-4254 GCA_036477195.1 Anaerolineales bacterium
CGGTCTTCAAGGAAGCGAGGCTCATTTCTACGGCCAGAAGTATCGGACGTCGTAGTCCAGAGTGATCTCTCCATCTGCCGGGACTCTGACCCGAAACTCGATGGTTGTGGAGTCCAGCTTTTCGAAGTCGTGGCTGGATCGAAGGACGCGCCACTCGCTCCATCGGAAGAGATGCTCCACCACCCGCACCTCGACCGCTTCGTCCTTATGGTTGCGAAGGGTAATCTCGAACGATTCTTCAAGAGTCTTGTCGGAAGGTCTGCGGAAGTCGGTCTGGATTCTTTCGCCCACGATATCAAAAGCATCTCCGATGTAGAGCCGCACGGTCTCGCCCTCTGGCGTGTGATCGATGCTGTCTTCGCCAATCAGGAGCGCAGCACCATCGATATCCTCTTGATACACTCGCACGCGACCCTTGGGGAGGTCGGCCTGGGCGTCATCCGTGTCGAACTCAAGCAGCACCATGACCTTGGGATTTGAAGCGATTCCGTAAGAAGGGTCGGTCTGCGGATATCCGTAGAAGCTGCAATACCAGTAGTTATTGCGGCACTGTAGAGCGTCATAGACGAAGAACTTCTCGGCAGGCACCTCGTTGACGGAAACGAACTCGATTTGCTTGTTCTCGTTGTTTCGAACCGTCACAGGCCGCGGTATCTCATAAAGGTGGTACTCGAAAAACTCTCGCTGTTCGACCGGTGCCGCAGCAAGCTCGGCCTCGGCCGCAAAGAGCACGTCCTGAGCGGCAAATCTATCCTGAGGCAGCCGTTGGAGATCGCCCGCGATCAGTTTCAGGTGAGCATCCTCATAAGTGGTCCCGCTGTTGTTGCGCATCGTGACCCAGCCGTCTAGATCGATCGTCTGCTCGTCGCTTCCCAGCAGTACTACATAGTCGGACTGCCAGGAAACTCCGCCGGTGAGGTATGTGATCTCAACCTCCTGTGGGCCGGCCTCGTCTGCCATTAGCTGCCACACGAGTGTGGGCCGGGTGATCAGTCCTTCTGGGAGTTCGGGGAACGAGACCTCTCTTACGCTTCCACTGATGATAGAGACTTGTCCGTCCTCATCTTGAAGGATGATTCCGCCTTGGGAGCTCAGCAGTCTACCTTCGTATAGAGTGCCGTCTTCGGTTACGACGCGGATGAGCTGATCCAGATATTTCTTGAAAAGGGCGCTGGAATCCACGAGATCGTATTGGTAGTTTTGCTCAAGGATCGAAGTTCCCTCTGGATCCGTTAGTGACTTGAACAGCACGCTGGTCGGGTCGATGGAGGCGGCGACGTCGCTAAACGCAATTTCGTTAAATCCCCGCGAGAAGTCAAACTTGCGACGATCGCGCACGAGGGCCGTGCCTTCGTTGTAGACCGTCAGCGCGAGGGTCGTTTCCGCTGCTTCCGCTGAGGAAGTCGCTGTCGAAATTACAGGTTCGTCGGTCGCGCCCTGGCCCGTACAGGCGATTGCCACTACAGCCAGGCCGAGCGTGGCAATGACCGTGCGCCTCCGGATGCCGACTGTCTCTAGCGAGATCCCGCGAAGGCGACCGAACAACCTTCGGATTCCGGCGGTCTCTAACGAGAACCCGCGAAGGCGACCGTACAACCTCCGGGTTCCAGCGGTCTGTAGCGAGAACCGGCGAAGGCGACCGAACATCCTCCGGATTCCGGCGGTCTCCAACGAAAACCCGCGAAGCCTCTCGATTACGGGTGCAAGCCGCTGCCCCCCGGTTGATATTAAGCTTGAAAGCTTCATTTCCTTACCCTTCCTTCCCTCGTATGCTCATAGACGTCGATTGGGGCTCAGGAGTTCCCGCCCCGCCCATTCAGACTAAAGGCCGTCATTCCCATACTCCATAGTCGAGCGGTACCGATCCCATAAGCCCACCTTGATATAATCCGCCCGTTGATTCGGGAGATCGAACGAAGTGTTCACACGCAAGAAGGAAGAACGGCGCGTCAAACAGGAAGGAAGATTGCCTCCCGGGCAGTCGCTCACCCAAAAATTCCCGGTGCTCCACTATGGCCCAGTGCCGGGTTTTGATCCCGAGACCTGGGACTTTCGGATTTTTGGGGAGGTGGAAGAGGAGAAGCGCTGGTCGTGGGAGGAGTTTCAGGAGCTTCCTAAGACGAAGTTAGTGATGGACATCCATTGCGTTACCCGGTGGAGCAAGTTCGACACCGAGTGGGAGGGGATCTCTATCCGAAACCTGGTTGACGAAGGGTTTTTCACCCTCAAACCCAACGCAAATCATTTGCTGCAGCACTGTGAGTACGACTTCACAGTTAACGTCCCGCTCGAAGTGGCAATGGCCGATAATTTCTTGTTGGCTACTCGGTTCAACGGGGAACCGATCAGCCCCGATCATGGATATCCCCTGCGCGGAATCGTGGGCTCGATACCGGGTCGCGATGACTTGCTGCAGCCTTACTTCTGGAAGGGTGGGAAGTGGTTGCGCGGGCTGGAGTTTTTGGAACAGGATCGGCTCGGCTTCTGGGAGCAGGCCGGCTATCACAACCGCGCAGACATCTGGAAAGAAGAGCGGCTCGCTTACTAGGCGCGCCCAGCAGCCTTCCGGCTCAATCTGAGAGCCGGAGCCCTCCCCCATTCGAACTGTCGATTATGTGTCTAGCCTGATGCGCAGAAATGGCGCAAGTAATTCTTCGCCGGCGATACTGCCATACCCGTTCCGGCTCATGCGTCCAGCCTGACTACCAGGAACGGCACGAGCATTTCCTCCGGCATCACGCTGCCATGCCGGCCAAGGAGCGGATTGTCCTTATCTGCCCACCACAGATAGCCCTGGCCCTGGCCGAGTGCAAGCCGGTCGCCGATTCGGCTGCGAGCGGCTTTCGCCGGCTCACCCGGGCCGAAAAGGCCGGAGTGTAGCGCATGTTCAGAAGACATCATCTTGAACATACGAGGCCAGGTGCGCTGGATGTATTCCTCGACCGCATCAGTCTGGCCTGGCCTTGGATACAGGTAAGGAAGCCGATTTTCCCCTGTCGGAAGCATGTGCAGCCGGCGTACCAGATCAGGATGATTGCGCAGCTCAAAGTGCGGATCCTTGCGGGTGGTCACCTGACCATGATCCGCCATGAGGACTAACAGAGTATTCTTCCGGGCCTCAGGCGTCAGGGGATCGACAAGGTTGGCGATCAACGAATCGGCGAATTGCCCAAATGCCGCTTCTACTCGTTCGTCATTTGGTCCGTGGCGGTGGGCGAGATTGTCCACGTCGCCGAAATAGGTCCATATCAGGCGACGTTGCTCTGATTGCACCTCCAGAAGTTGACGCACGCTAATCCACAGATCCGGTAGGTTGGCGAAGGAATGCAATGCCACTGCGGGATAGTGCATCCGCGACAGCCCCGATCCGGCGATGGAGTGGTGGAGAAAGGCATGGGTCTCGACGCCGGACGATGATAGGTGTGGGCCAATTGTGGGCACCGGCAAGAATGTATCCGGGTCGAAACCAGCGTGAGACAGGGAACCGGCCTCGCCTGCGTAACTGGCAGGAGCATGCGTGATCATGTTGGCCACCAGGCCGTACTCTCTTAGAAACAACTCGTAACCCAATACGCCGTGCTCAGCTGGTGAGTGACCCGTCCACAGCGTCGTTAGCGCTGCGCTTGTCGTGGAAGGGACCACCGACGTTAGTGCCCCCAGCATACCCGCGCTCACGAGCGGTCGAAGTGACTTCGCTCTCCCATCCACCCATCGTTCAAACATATTTAAGCCCACCGCATCCATCAGGGCCACGACGATTTGCGTGGACCCCGACGCCAGGTCATCAAATTCGGAATGGTCGATCGGCGAATGAGGAAGCCCGGGTGCGCCGAGCCAGTTGGCGATGCTCGCAGGCACATTCAGAATGGACAATCCGTCGTATGCGGGATGAACTGCATTTGGCCCGAGATCGAGATCGGGAAGGCGGTGCTGCCGGATTTTCTTGAGTGTGGATTCGAGTGCAGTTGCCATTAGAAGCTTGTCAGTGAAAATCGATAGGCCGCGATCGGATCGCTACACGGCGGGCTCTGGTCACTAGCTTCAGCCTACCGGAAATGTGATTCGACTATACGGCTCCAGGATGGCGAACGGGCAGCTGTCGCCCTCACCTGCGGAGCTCGCTCATGAGGAATCACTGATGACGAAATCGACCACGAGTGGAAGGTGGTCGTAATAACCCGACCGCACATCAAGAAGGACATCATCCACTTGCAGGCCTAGTGCAGCGAGCGCATCATCAGAAAGCAACATGGT
>JAZGCZ010000208.1:0-5609 GCA_036477195.1 Anaerolineales bacterium
AATTATAAGGCCCCGCTGGCCGCTGTCAAGGTGTGAACACAGTTCAGTAGGTGTGGTAACGGGGCACTTTACTATTTGACGTGCGCCGGCTAAAGAAACTGGCGCATAGCTTACTCTTTCCTACACCTCGCGCCGGCCCTCGAGCGCTTCAGACAGAGTCCGAGAATCCGCATACTCCAGGTCGCCACCAGCAGGAAGGCCGCGCGCCAGTCGCGTCATCCGCACTGCCTTATTACGCACCGCGTCCTTGAGGTACATTGCTGTGGCTTCGCCCTCCAGCGTTGGGTTGGTTGCCACAATAATTTCTGTGAATTCCTCCGCATCCACTCGGGCGATCAACTCGCGGATTCGAAGATCGTCTGGGCCGATTCCCTCCACCGGCGAAATCGCGCCGTGCAGCACATGATACCGACCTGCGTAGTTTCCCGTGCGCTCGATTGCCAGGACGTCCAGCGGTTCCTCCACTACGCAAAGAACATTCGCTTCGCGACTGGTGTCCTCACAGATCTTGCACGGATCGGTCTCCTTGGAGGTGATATTGAAACAGCGTGAGCAGAAAACGGTACCCTCACGAACTGCAAACAGGGCCTCTGCCAGTTCCCGGCTCTCACCCTCAGACGTGCGCAGCAAGTGATAAGTCAGCCTGGAGGCGGTCTTGGGGCCTATCCCCGGCAGGCGGCCAAATGCCTCAATCAGCCTTTCAACCGATTGCGGCAGAACACTACTCACCGTTGCCGGTTCCGGGCACCGGACATGTCCGTAGGGCTACAGGCAAGCGTTCTACAGATTTCGGCATTGCTCGGTTCATGAGTGGAAGCCCCGCGAGACGCAAATCGATTGGCAGGATGATCCCGGCCCGATCGTGCGCTGTGACGGCTCCGCTATACCCCATAACATCGTCATGATCATGGAACCAAATCTCCAGAAAACGGACTAAGGCGGCGAGCCGCCATCAGCTGCGAATCTCGGATCGCCTGATTCACCGCGAGCAAGACCAGACCTTCCAGCTGTCGCGCATCGCCTGAGTCCAGAATGTCCCGGGTAATTTCTACGCGCAGACACTCTTGCGTACCTGACATTGTGATCTTCACGGCGCCGCGTCCGGCCGTGGCCTCCACGCTGGATTTAGCGAGCTCAGACTGTGCCTTACGAAGTTCTTGATCCAATCGATCCCGTAAGGATCCCTCGTCTTCTTCGCTTTTCACCGCTCCTCCTCTTCCTTATTGTCCTCGGCGCGCTGCTCCCAATTTGGAGTTGTGCCTGCGCTCTGGCGACGGTCAATGACTTCCGCACCGAGGTCCCGCAGCGCGGCCGCAACCATCCCACCTTCAGGCAACGGGACGGTCGACCGTTCGCTTCCCCAGTCCTGAAGCAACACACAGCGAACGCCCAGCTCGACGTCAAGTACCTCGCCCAAGGATTTGCTGACGATCTCTTGGTTGTGGCCCTTCTCCATTTTCTCTCTTAGTAGGTCGCTCTGAAATCCCAGGACAAGCGAGTTCTTGTCCACTTCCAGTGGCTTACATGAATTTAGCAGGGCTTGTGTTTGAGGATCGCGACTATAAGCCGCGCTGAGTAATTCTGGCCAAGCGTCCAACACTTGCTGAAACTCTGATCCCGGTTGAGATTCGTACCGATTCTCTGCCGAGTCCTTGGCGATTTGAGACCCATGCTCTTCATCAATCGGCGTAGGTTCAGGCTCAAGTTGAGCAGGCTCGCCTTCTCCCTCGGGTTCTGGTTCGAGTTGAGGGGGTCCGCCTTCAGCTTGGCGCTCTCGTCCAGCAGCTGACCCACCTCGCTCGGGCACAGGTTCGATTTGAGGGGCTCCGCCTTCAATCTGGGGCTCTCGTCCAGCAGCTGACCCACCTCGCTCGGGCTCAGGTTCGATTTCCTCCGCCCCCGATCGCGGTGCGGACGCTTTGCTGACAGCATCCATAAAAGCCAGCTCTAAGGCTAAGCCGGGTTGCCATGCTGTGCGCTCGCCGCGAGTCGCCTGGCTGAACGCGTGCATTGCGGTCAGAATTCCGTCTGTCCCCATCAATTCCGCCTGCGCTACCATCGGTTCGCTCTGCAGATCGATCTTTTCACCGGCGGTGATCAGCAAGAGCATTCTCAACCACGAGACCGCCTGTCGGGCGAATTGGCGAGGGTCGATTCCTCCATCGATGGCTTGATTGATGATTTCGAGCCCCGTCCCGATTTCCCCTTTGGCGATAGCCTGTACGAGATCTCCCACCGTCTCGTCCAGCGCAGTCCCCAGGACTTCTTGGGCCTGTCCCAGAGTCACCGTCTCTCCCATTGACAGCAATTGGTCTAGCAACGAAGTCGCGTCGCGCAAACTGCCGGTTGCCTGGCGGGCAATGAGCTGCATCGCCTCGGGCTCAACTTTAAAACCGCCTTCCCGGATTTTTTGATCGAGGTAGTCGGCTATCACGTCGGTCGGAATTCGCCTGAATTCGTGCCGTTGACATCGGGAGAGCACGGTGGCTGGTATTTTGTGGACCTCCGTCGTAGCCAGAATAAACATGGCGTGTGATGGGGGTTCTTCCAATGTCTTCAGCAGCGCGTTGAATGCGGCCGTCGACAGCATATGGACTTCATCAACGATATAAACTTTAAAGCGGCCTTCGTTGGGGACGAAGTTGATTCGATCACGCAGGTCACGGATATCGTCCACACTTGTGTTGGATGCCGCGTCGATCTCAATAAGGTCTAGATAACGTCCCTCATTAACGGCAACACATGCTTTGCACTCGTTGCACGGCCTCTTCTCCAGAGTCTCCTCCAGACAATTGACCGCTTTTGCCAGGATCCTGGCCGTGCTCGTCTTGCCGGTACCGCGTGGTCCGGAAAATAGATAGGCGTGCGAGAGCCGTTCTCCCCGGACCGCATTTTGTAAGGTGCGCACAACATGCTCTTGACCTATAACCTCCGACCATGTCAGGGGTCTCCACTGCCGATACAGAGCCTGCGCCATCTGTTCTCTTCTTTCCTTTGGAATCCGGTGAGCTATTGTAGTACGAGTAGTTATCAAGCTTCAGCCGGAGCGCGCCTCCGGAGGAAGCGGGCTATAATCGTTAGGACATTACGATCTGGAGTTGAAAATGCCAAACCTTGGGCCAACTGAGCTCATCATCATCCTAATAATCGTCGTGCTTCTTTTTGGCGTTGGACGGCTTGGCCGGCTCGGCGGCGAATTGGGCAAAGGGATAACGGAATTCCGTAAGGGCTTGCAGAGCGATGATTCCGATGAGGAGGGAACCTCCGATGGAGCCTCCGATGAAACCTCCCGTGAAGCCTCGGATGAATTCTCCGAAGAACCGCCTTGGGAACCGGATAACTGAGCATTAAAGATGCGAATTTGAAAATAAGCCCCGGCGTAGATATGCCGGGGTTTTTTATTAGGCTGCTCGCTCGCTATTCCTCTGGAACTCGGAAGGTGGAGTGAACCTTACCCTCCTGGTCTAACAGGCTGATGACCTTCCCCGGCATCCACAACGGTTCATCCATCCCCCAGTAGAGGTTGATCACGGAATTGTTACCGGCTCGGGAATAAACATTCACGCCTCCACCTCGATAGAGCGTAAATCCAGGAAAGGTAAACGTATTTCCCTCCCCATCGTAGAGCGACCATCCGGCCATAACAGCAACTCCCCCAACGTTCTCGAGATAGACAAACTCCTCCCCAAGATTTTCACGCTCATATGCCCCGCGGATGACGACTTGAGGGAGGCCTTCGGGTGTTGCAGTGATAATTACTCCGGGCGCTTCAGGCGTTGGAGGCAGGGGATCATCCGATGATGGAAGGGTCAGAACCTGGCCAGCCGATAAGGAGTCGGGATTTGACAGTCCATTGGCGGCCATCAGGTTTTCAATCGGTATGTCAAGCTTGGCTGAGATGGCTCCGAGCGTGTCCCCTGGCTGAACCGTGTAGATTACAGGGGTAGGTGAAGGCGGGACGGTTGGGGAAGGAGTAGGAATCGCGCTCTGCAAGCGACTTGCTACATCAAATGTCGGCGTAGGCACTGTGGCAGGTAGCGAATCTCCCCCATCGAACACGCTGAGCACAACAAGCACCGTTGCGGCGGAGACCACCACATTAATGAGCAAGAACGGCAAAAATTGCCGCCATGTCGGTCGTCGCACGCTTCCCACGGCGGCGGATCATAGCATAGGCGGGCTGGTTGCGGTACCGGAATCGGCGTTTACGCCCCCTTAATACATTTCGTCCTGCGGTCATGATAAGATCCTCGCAGGACGGTCCTGGTCGAAAGACTATGGCTTGTCTCAGGGGAAAGAAACTGCCGAACGCGTGTTCCCCCTGCACGGACGGTAGTACCCCGAAGCGTTTTGGACCGCCGGATGCACCCCCCACATTCGGCGGTTCGCTTGTTTTAACCCTTTTCAGACTCCCGGAAAGGCAACTATCAAGGCCGTGATGTTATCGGGTCCTCCAGCTGCATTGGCCGCTCGCACGAGTTCCTCGCATGCTTGGTTGGGTTCCTCGTAGAGAGCCACTGCTGAGCTCAGTTCACTTTCAGGGACCTCTCCCCAGAGGCCATCCGAGCAAATGAGCAGGTAGCCCCCGTGCGGCTGAGGGTAGGTATCGACTTCAATGACCAGATTGTTGCCTTGCCCAACCGCGTTCCACAGCTGGTTTCGCTTCGGGTGTTCCATCGCTTCTTCTGGCGTGATTTGACCTATTTCCACCAAGCGCCAAGAGTAGGAGTGATCGCGGGTCAGCTGTCTCGGCCTGCCATTCTCAACCAGGTATGCTCGGCTGTCGCCGACGTGGCCAATAACCATTTGCCCGTTGATGAGCATCGCAACCGTAAGGGTCGTAACCCCGCCATTGGCCAATTCAATAACCTGCGCATTTGCATGCTCGATCGCTTGCCGAGCAACGTCCTCGATCCCTAATTCCGTGTCGGTCTCCTCGAGTTGAAGCTCCTTCAGCACCGCGTTCTCCATCAGGCTGCTGACTACTGCCCTCAGCGCGATTGAGCTTGCCAGCTCGCCGTGGCCTAGGCCTCCTGCCCCATCTGCCACGCAGAAAAGACCAAATTCCGGAAGTGCCTCCTCACCGTACGATGATCCATACATCATGAAGACAGAATCTTCGTTGTTCTCTCGCTCCAGCCCTATGGACTGTGCCGAACCCGCCTCGAGGCTCTCACGGACCTTTTTGCTTGGGAACTGATCGAGGCTGTCGGGGCTTAGCGGCGCGGTATCGGCAAGGTCCGGTTCCGGACCGGTGTCCTTTTTGGGGCGCCTAAACCACCTGGCGATTCGTTCCAGCAGGTTGATCTTTTCTGTCTTTTCATCCATGCGCTGAATTCACCTATATGCGGCTATTTTCGCATAGATAAAACCGAACTTCAAACTCCCCTTGACTCCTATAACAGAGTGCGGCCCTCTTCAGCAGGATTGGGGAATAAGAAGCCCGCCAATAGGCGGGTTAATTGGTGGGCCCGGCAGGACTCGAACCTGCGACCAACCGGTTATGAGCCGGCCGCTCTAACCACTGAGCTACGGGCCCTTTCCCTTGAATGGAGCGGGCAACGGGATTCGAACCCGTGCATCGGGCTTGGAAGGCCCGCGCTCTACCA
>JAZGCZ010000209.1:0-8385 GCA_036477195.1 Anaerolineales bacterium
TTGAAGCGAATACTCGCCGATCAGGCAGCCAAGCCTCGAGGGTTGCTGGGCCGCGTAGCTGGCCGCCTGATGGCACGAGTTAACCTTGAGTCGAACGAATGGGTAGTTTCGCTGCTGGACGTTCAAATGGAGGATCATGTTCTCGAGATAGGGTTTGGGCCTGGCACGGCCATCCGCGAGGCTGCACAGGAAGCGAAAGAGGGGCATGTTGCTGGCATCGATATTTCCGAGGCGATGGTTGCCCTGGCGAGCAGTCTGAACCAAGAGGCGATTGACGTGGGCCGTGTTGATCTGCGCCTGGGTGAGGCAGCTTCCTTGCCTTGGGAGGTGGATCGCTTCGATAAGGTGTTTGCTGTGAATGTCATATATCTATGGCCCAGACTCGATCCAATCTTAAAGGAAATCAGGCGAGTGCTAAAGCAAGGTGGCTTGGTCGCTTTGTACCTCGCGCCTTTGGAGATTGTAGAAAGGCTGGGCTTTAGAGAGATTGATCTCTTTACCATCCACTCGTCAGGTGCTGTGCAGCAGGCGTTCAAAGAATCTGGATTTGTACAGGTTGAGCAAGAGTCCGCTCGCATCGGAGATGGTATTGCTGTGTGTGTCATGGCGCGGAAATGAGTGAGATGCTGTCAGCCAATGGGAGCGCGGGCTTATCACAACGCTACAGAATGTAGCGGGCCGCGAATTCGCTGATAGATTAGCCGGGCCGCTTCCATGAGAAGGCCCGATTTGTCAAGGGTCGACGTGGCGGCCCCACTTGTTGTTCCCAGCTGTAGCCTCTTCGCCACGCTTCCATCCGCACTCTGATTGAGCCGGTTCATCGGCTCGGTGCATATTGGTGTCCAACTAAGCGGATGCTGCCAATCTCAGCTGCGGTTTCCAGAAGCGGCGCAGAAGCAAGCGCGCTCCATGGCCTAGCGGCCCGGCGCAGTCACCCGGACGAGGCGTAAGCCGAGCAAGGGTCTCGAGTTCAGTGAGCTAGGCGGTTGCGATAGGCACCTCCTGAGCGATGGTTTCTGAGAAGACAGTGGGCGGCGCTGAGGCTTGGGACCCGTGGAAGGGCTGGTAGATCTCGCCGTTCTTCCAGAGACGGTGCAAGAGGACGGCGAGCTTCCTGGCCGTGGCGACGAAGGCGCGCTTCTTGGCATTCTTGCCGCCGCGCTCGGCGAGCTTGAGTCCCCAGCGGCGCAGGTCGCAGTCGGGACCGAAGGGTCCGAGGATGTACTGGGCGCTTTGCACCAGCAGGCGGCGCAGATAGCTGTCCCCAGTCTTGGTGATGTGGAGTTGAGGATCCTGGCGGCCGGACTGGTCCCTTCGGGGCACCAGACCCAGGCAGGCGCCGACCTCTCGGCTCTTGCGGAAGCGGTGAGGATCTTCCAGGGTCAAGACGAAGGCTAGAGAAGTCAACGGTCCGACACCGGAGACGTTTCTCAAGAGCCGTGTCTCGGGATAGCGAGTTTGTGCGAGCTGATCGATCTGGCGGTCGTAGGCCTGGATGCACTGCGTCAGAGAGCCGATGGTGGCCAGGATCGGAGAGAGGGCAGGCAAGAGGTCCGTGGGGATGGCGGTGGCTGCCTTTCTATGGAAACTATGGGCAGAGCAGGAGGGCAGTCGAGCGCCGGTGGCCTTGACTAGCCCGCGGGCGTGGTTGATGAGCTGGGTGCGGGAGCGCACCAGGCTGTCACGCGCACGGAGGATCGCCAGATCAGCCTGGGCCTGCGGGTTGCGGTGGTGGATGGGGGAGAGCAGCTTGGGGTCCAGGCGTGCCAGGCGAGCGAGGTATTCGGCGTCAGCCCGATCGTGCTTGCGGGGGTTGCTGTAGATCAGGCGTAGCTTGCGAGCGTCGGCGACCAGGACCTCATGGCCGAGGTGGGTGAGTAGTGCGCTGACCCAACGGGAGTGGGCGCCAACCTCCATCGCCACCTGGCAAGGGCGAAGCGAAGAGAACTTGCGTTTGAGGGCGGCTGCGGTGGTACTGATGCGACTTTCCTCGATCACCTGACCGTCTCGATCCAGCAGGCAGAGATCGGAGCGCTTGTCGCCCAGATCTAGGCCAACAAAAACGGTGGTATCTTTGAACATGGCCGGTTCCTCCAGTCTTTGGCACCGAGAATACTCGAGTGCGCATATTGAAGGTGAGCCCCGAAATGGGCATCACGCAAAGTGAGGATACCGGCCTTCTCATTTCATCTCCCTGGCCTAGCCTGGCGGCTACGCCAGGACAGGCAGCTCGCAGTCGTTAGGCCGAAGGATTGGATTCGCTCAAGCTAATGCAATACTACCCTGCGGCTTTATGGATGACGTGAGCGATCTCCCGAAGCTATACGCGGAACTGGCTGAGTGGTGGCCAGTGTTCGATCCACCTGAAGAGTATGCAGAAGGGGCTGAGTTCTATCGTGAAGCTATAGTGGCCGAATGTGCCACGCCCCCCAGGAATGTTCTCGAGCTCGGCTGTGGGGGAGGGAACAACGCCTCACACATGAAGCGGCACTTCCCCATGACGCTTACTGACCTCTCTCCTGAGATGTTGGAAGTGAGCCGCCTGCTCAACCCCGAGTGTGAACACATCCAAGGCGACATGCGGGAACTGCGACTTGGTCGTCAATTCGACGCGGTCTTCGTACATGATGCGATTTCTTACTTGACGTCTGAGGAGGATCTTCGTCGGGCTATTCACACCGCTTTCATCCACTGCAAGCCCGGAGGCGCAGCGCTGTTCGCTCCGTACCATGTGAAAGACACCTTCCGCGAAGCGACAGACCATGGGGGACACGATCGCCGAGATCGTAGTCTGAGGTTTATGGAGTGGAGATGGGATCCCGATCCCGATGACACAAACTGTGTGTCTGAATTTGTGTACCTCATGCGAAAAGGGGATGGGCCGGTGCAATTTGCCTATGATCACCATGTCTTCGGGCTGTTCAGTCGGCAAGTATGGCTGGGTCTCATCGATGAAGCTGGGTTTCGTCCACGTGTCGTATCGTTCAAACATGGTGAGACTGAACCGCATAGTCACGACGTCTTTCTGGGGGCTAGATCGGAAGACTGAAGCGGTTCCGTCTTATTCTGGGTGCAGCTGAGGTCCATGACAGGAGCCTTGTCTTGGGAGGAGAGTAGTCCATAGAGGTGTCAGATCGATCGAGGGAGAGGAAATTCGCCGATGAACTTTGGCATTGGTATCTGACCGGAGAGCAAACTGAAGCTACGAGGCTCGTCGAGCCTGCTTTGAGAGTTGCCCGCGTCATTTTCAGCCTTCTCCCAGGAGATCCGCGGTGCCCAAACTGCAACGTTCCGTTCTCTGGCGTCGGAGCACCTATTGCAAGGCTCGCCGGGTTCCGTCCATCGTCCTTCAGCCCTAAGCTCTGCGGTCAATGCGAGCAGTACGTTCGCAAGCATGAGGGAGGAGCACAGGTTGAGCTGTCGATGTTGTTTGCTGATGTGCGTGGTTCAACAGCATTGGCCGGGGAGAGGGCTGTTTCCGAATACACCACACTAATTCAGAAGTTCTATAGGGTCTCGTCGGACATCTTGATACGCCATGACGCACTTGTAAACCGCCTCATGGGAGACCAAGTCATAGGCCTTTTCGTTCCTCGCCTAACTGGATCCAACCATGCCAAGCGAGCTGTCGAGGCTGCTATCGAAATCCTGCGAGCAACAGGGCATCATGAGCTAGATGGCCCATGGATTCCAGTTGGGATAGGTGTGCATTCGGGAGAGGCATTTGTGGGATCTGTTGGGTCCGGGGATGGCGTCACTGAAATCGCAATCTTGGGCGACAATGTGAACAAGGCCGCGCGTCTCTCGTCAAATGCTGCCGCAGGCGAGCTGATCGTTAGTGAGGAGGCTTTTGCTTCAGCCGATCTGAGCGGAGAGAGATTGGAGAGGCGCAAACTAGAGCTGACCGGGATCCGCCAGCCCGTGGAGGTTCGGGTTGTGCGATCCGACCAGGGCGTTTGAATCAATCAACATCCCGCATTACGGCAGATTCTTCAACGATTGCACTTATCGAGACCAGTGCGGCCTAACCGCTCGCTGGGTATGCCCTGAAAAGCTGCCGCCTGCTAACCGATACAAGTTCGGTCGTGGTAACTGCCAGGAGGCCACGTAGCAGGCACCGAGTGCGTCCGGGTGACTGGATGTGCTAAAGCGGTGTAACCCCCTGAGAAAGGCGTGCAAAACAACAGCCCGTAACATCAAGTGAATCCTGCAGCGTCGTCATGTTAGCCCTTGGGGTAAAGGGAATGAGAGGGAGCCGAGCTGCTCTGGTGACAGCGAAGGCCATGGAAGCGGCGACGATCCTGGAAATGCGGTCGCGAAGAACCCTCCGGCGTATGGGGAATGGGATGTTGTGAAAGTAGGCGGTGGATCAGGGGAGATCTCACCTAGGCGGTGGTCCACAGCCACCGTAACTGCTGGTATAAGCCGAAATGGTGAAGTCCAGTGGGACGCCGGGTGAGAAGTCGGAGGAGGCCGAAGTACCGATGACCGCCGAGACAACATAACTCGGCGAGAGGGAAGGGCCTCTACTTCAGCCGTGCCAAGCGGGGAGGTAAGTGACGGTGCATGCCCGAAGAGGGCCAACAACATCCCTAGACAAATCACGACAACTCCACCGCCGGCTATACGTGGCGGCCAAGAGGAGCAGGAACCGACGGTTCCATGCGCTCTATGACCGCATATACCGGCCCGACATACTGTGGCGGGCCTATCTGGAGTACTTCTATCTGCCAGGGATATGTGGGATTAGACCTTGAAAGCCCCAGGATGAAGGCTGTCGGAGAGCCGTATGAGGGAAAACCTCACGTACGGTTCGATGTGGCAGGGGATGGAAACCGCGATATGGTTAGGGCTATTGAGGCACTCCCAAAGGAAACGGGGAGAAACAGGTATGCCCTGCCTGTGTCCTAGGCGGCATTCCTTGACCCTACACACAGCCACTGCGCGAAAATCCAATGAAAAAGGACTTGCTGCGCCGCTCAGCTCGCAGTCGTTAGGCCGCCGCTTTAATATCAAAATCAGATGCGGTATAAAGTTTCAAGATTCGCTTAAGTTTCTATGGATCGAAAGGTTAATGGGAGGCACATAAATGGAGGCTCCAATCTTAGAGCGCATTCGTACAGGTCTATTGGAGAAACGAGTTGGTCTCTCCGAATGGCTCCGCATGACTCCATCACATAAGAAAGGGGTCTTGCTAGGTCCTTCAACCGAACAAGGGGTGCATGCTCATCTGGGTGCGATTGATAACTCTATTGCGAAAGCTGAATCAGGATCTTTGGGTCGGTGTGAAGTGTGTCAGGATTACGTCGAGTCAGATCTTCTGGAAATCGATTACACCGCAAGTGTGTGCATTACGCATTTCTCTGAGGAAGAAGTCCGTCATCTGGAAACTGAACTGGAATTAGCCCAGAGTGTGCAGAAGACGCTATTACCCCAAGAAGTACCCAATATACCTGGTCTGGAAATTGCGGCGTTCAGTCGACCTGCTCAAATTGTGGGAGGGGACTATTTTGATTTCATCGAGTTTGGGAGAGGAACTCACTGTTTGGCCATCGCAGACGTAGCTGGCCATGGAGTGTCGGCGAGCCTGCATATGGCAAGTATACAAGCCCTGTTGCGAGCAATAGTGCCGGTGAATCACTCGCCTGCCGAGGTAGTAAGGAAGATACACAAGCTGTTCATACACAACATCCGCTTTACGACGTTCGTGACATTCTTCATTGGTGCCTTTGACCCAACAACGAAGACATTCACCTATTGCAATGCGGGGCACAATCCACCTATGGTTCTGCAAGAGCGAAAGAATGGAAAAGATTCCATAGTCTGGCTAAACCCAACGGGGCCTGCAATCGGTTTAGTTGAAGAGGCTAAATTCGGAGAAAAAACCTTTGACTTTCATGAAGGAGATCTTCTCATGATGTATACAGATGGGGTCACAGAAGCGGTGAACATACAGAATGATGAGTTTGGCAGTGAACGTCTGGCAGGGATTATTAAGCGATTGCATCAGAGCCCGCCGAAAGAAGTGGTCCGGGGAATTAGAGAGGGCTTGGAGGATTTTAGCGAGGGTAAGCCATTAGCCGACGATACTACGGTTGTGGTTTGTAGAATCACCTAGCGGATTAATGGTTCCGTTATCTAACATGGGAGGGCGGCGGCCCGGATCTGGTCGGAAAACGCACCTGCCGTCTTCTGGATCAGCCGGTAGGCCCGCTCATGCGTTTGTGTGTCCATAGACAGGTGCCCTCGTGGTCCGTGTACCCTACTTCCGAGGTGTGGCTGTTTTCTCCTGCTTTCCCCTTGACAAAAAGTGCTATAATGATGTCAAACCGAGCTGAAAACTGTCCGTTACGGCATGTGCCTGATGTATCAGGCTAGGCTCTTCCACCCCTTAGTGGGTGGTTTTTTTATATCTACACCTCAACCAATATCCCGCCGTGCGTTGCATCTTCAAACAAGGCCCTCATCTCAGGAACCTCAGCCTCCAGCACATCTCGAACAAACCCTGCGACGGCGTCCGCAAGGCGTGTTAGCGCATTGCTTTCATCTCGAGCGATACCTCGCACTTGACGCACTGGCAGCCCCAGCCGTCTCAACCTCACACCATATTGATGCCGCTTCTTCTTGGATAGTCCGTCAACATAGATGAGGGTTGTAAACTTGCCACTGGGCTTTTTCCAGGATATGGCTTTCACGATTGCTTCAACCGTGGCGATATCGTAGGCACTTGTCTTACGGAAAACGGAATAGCGCAAGCTTTGCTTGAACCGATCGTCAGCAAACACGTGGCGTAGGTACCTCATCCGCCGGTCGTGCTTGGCCCGGCCCCACTTGTCTTTTTGCTTGCCGCTCACCTTCTCAAGTCGCTCGCAGAGCTCGAGAAGCCGGTCCCTCTCCTTCCCCATGACGACAACGGCCACTATAAAAATCCGTCCTTTGGTGTCCTGGCCGGTCTCATCCACGTAGCAATATAGTTTCTGCATATGCAGGGCATTCTACAGGGTTTGGAGTTTGCGTCGCAATCAGAACAACAGCACAAGCGGGGGCGGAGGTATCGCCGCAAGAGTTCGTTATCCGTTTGGATATATCACAAGACCTATGAAGACTGAAAAACGCTCCTCGGGCCTCCTGGAGCGTGCGTACGCGCGTCTAGAGCCGGTCTTCGCGCGGAAACGCTGGATTTTGGCAGCAGCCATGCTCCTGGCGTCGTTGGCTTTGAAGACAGCTTCTCTTGTGCCTATAATCACTTTAGATCCTCCAGACAATGCGTCTGGTGAGCGCCAGGCCCCCGGCTTGCCCCCCTCAAGTCGGGGGCGGTTTCTGTTTAGTGATCCCCGGGATCACGTCGACCCTTGCCAGCCAACTGTTCCCATCGAAATTGTTCAGTTAGTTATGCTGCAAGGGGCGTCCACAGTGCGAGCTGTATTTGCTGTCGCTGTGGTCTCGGGCGCTGCGCGCCCGAGTGGGGCCCCCGCTCACCGTCAAGTGAGTGGGGCGGCGAGGACACCCCTTAGGGTGTCTTATCGCCGCTTAGTCCTTGCGGCGCAGGCCGCAAGGAAGCCGCCATAGGCGGCGGGCTCCCGCTGCGCCGCGCGCAGCGCCGCGAGCGAACGCGAGACGGCAGCCATGTAGCGCCGCCAGGCGTCTACATGGCAAGCTGGGCTCAGCCCAGCTTCACCTTCCCAGCGACAGAGCACTGCTGGCAGGACAATCGCTTGAAACGGCAAAACGTTTCCGGCACACGCATCCCGATTAGACGATAAGAGCGCTTTGGAGCAATGGGAGCTGGCCTGCAGGCCAGCTCCTTTTCCCTTCGCCGCAATCGACAAACCTCCCACAAATACCCAAGAGTTGGGCCAACACTGGGACAGTCTGCACCCTGTTTGCGGTGTACGCTCGCGTAACCATCTTCCGACTGCAAGCACACCATGATTCTTTCACAACGACCGGCAGCCGTCTTTGCACAATGAAATCAGATAGGAGAACGCCAGTGCCTGATCGTAATTACCAGATACCCGACCTCGCCCGGGTCGGCTGCCTGCTCGAAGCTGCGGCGTTCCTGCTCGTCACGCTGATCGCTGCGCTGTCGCTAACCTTCTCTGCTGGGGAGTGGTGAGGTGGCCAACTTGAAGACCGAGCAGGCAATGCAGGAGCTACCCAAGCGACGCGCCGAGGCGACGCTCCGCAAGCAGGTGCGGCTGACTGGCGAGACCATCGACCGTATTCACGCATGGCGCACGACCCAGGGCGGCAACTGCTCTTTCTCAGCCGCCATCGAAGCGCTGGCCCGCATCGGCCTGGGCGACGATCCCAGCACGGCCTTCATGAGCGTCATGGTGTCCGTGATGCGGCGGCAGTTCGAAACGCTCTCTAACCGCCTGGCGC
>JAZGCZ010000021.1:0-11709 GCA_036477195.1 Anaerolineales bacterium
GCTCCATCGTGGGGATGGCGGTATGCCAGTTATCGCCTAACAGATGGATATCGAGCATGATCAGATCCGGTTTATAACGCTTTACGACATTGCCGGCTTCCTTTAAGGATGCGGCAGTGATTACAACGTCGCCGCGGTTCTCAAAGAGATCCGCCAACGCCAAAAGGTGCTTACGCTCAGGCTGAACGATAAGAATTCGTTTTGTCATAAAGGTGAACCAGACTCTCTGGAAAGTGAGAATCAGCTTTGGCGAATAGACTGTACAGGAGTAGGAGACGCTTGCGGCTTACAGATCTGTAAGGCGCGATAGGACCAGGGGGGAGTGGTACCACGACGTGGCTGCAAAGGGGCTCATAGGCTGCGAAACGCTATACCAATGCCAAAATGTACAGCGGTACTCGATGTCGGAGAAAGAAAACTCGCCTAGCTGCGGGGGCGAACTAGCCTAACGGAGATCGCGGCGAGGATGGCGCCAGCTGCGCCGAAGAGCGCATGCAGAGAAAGCGGATAGAAAACTCCTGCGATTAGCGACGGATAGGGAAAGCCCGACCCCAGAGAGACGAACAACTTCGCGACCGGCTTCGTGACATGGGCGAAGGCACCCAGGAGAGCGAGAGCCCACAGGGAAACGACAAGCCGCGGAGAGACCAAGAAGCCTAAATCGATGACAATCCCAGGTATCAGGAAAGTAATCGTATTGAGCGGATCCTTAAACCCCATGACTGGCAAAAGCGAGATGGCCGCTGCACTTGCAGAAGAAATTGTCGCAGCCCACCGCCGCTGCGAGACCAGCCGACCTATCATCAACAACGCGATCCACACTAAGCCGTTGTGGCCAGGAACCTTGAGCGGCCAGCGTAAATAAGCATGAACAGAAACGCCGACAACACCAAGGAACACCAGAAATAGTGTCTCCGCAATGGCGTTAGTCCGATAAAGCTTTGACAGTCGGCTTGTCAACGAAACGCCATGAGAATTTCCCATCTTGGTTCTCCCTCTCTGCCAAAAGGATAGCACGACCCTCCCGCATTATCGGGCGCATCCATTCAAGGGCCTCAATCTCAGCTGAAGGCGGCAGAGCTTCTCCAGAAATTGTCGTGACATCCACCCCCAGGAGCTTGATAACTTCTGCAACCGTGTAGCTGCCGTCAAGCTCACGAAGTTTCGGAAGCCATATGAAGCGCCCATCCTCTCCAGAGGCATGAAGCCCGATGGCCGCAAGGGCGCCGATGACACCTGCGCCGGTGCCGTTTATGCCTTCCAAATGAATTTCCATCCGTTCGGCCAACTCCCGAGCTGGATTTACTGACAGCACTTCGTGCTTAGCAGTTCGACCAAAATCCTGAATCCCCCCATTGACCGCGGACCGTTCAACAAGGGTAATGCCAACATTCGAATCTGGCGCGCAGTCGGATTTGAGTCCTAGACGCGCAAAATCAAGCACGTTGGTGATGTCAGTTTTGGCAGCTTCGAGAACCAGGCAAGCGGAACTGTTGCGATTGGTGTAGTCAATGCGTGAATCGACAAGAAGCTGATGCCTTGTAACTGCCCGAAAATCGGCGAGCCCTGCCTCGTGGAGCGTTTTACCGAGTTGGCGGGCTTGGTAGCCAGTTCCGCGGCTGGAAGAGTCATCGGTGTCGTCAATACCCAGCAAGAGGATCACAATGAAAGTTCCGCGCCTGACGGGCTAAACGCGCCGAATTCTAGTTTCTGCCGCTAGTTGTGCGAAATTCCAGCCTGCGAATGGGCCGTTGGCGCCTGCGAATAGATACGCGCATTCGGAAGCGGTTTGTCTTCCGCAGCAAAGGTTTGGCTCTGAAGTCGTCGCTTGAACAGATAGGTCATGTCGACCGTCGGCTCGATGTTGAAAGCGACAGTTTGCCATCCATCAGCCTGGAGGCCAGCCAAGATACCCGGACTCCGGCTGTTTTTCGTAAACTTCTCCATCTCTCCACCGGGCCTGATAACAACTGTCTTCCTGGGCGAAGCCCATAATAGACAGTATTCCCACACAACCATGTGATTCCCCAGAATCTCCAGCCTAACCTAAGGCTAACACGGAGGATTTGGAGCCTCAAGGACGCGGTTTTAGGTTCTTCCGCCTTGCGTGAGCCTAAATGAAATCCACCCACGGGTTCCTTTTGAAATCCGGGCGCAAACTTTACTGATGATGGAGAATAAACGCGGCGCGGAAGGAAGTGAGGGGGTTCTAAATGCGCCGTACAGGAATCGAACCTGTAACCTTGGGCTTAAAAGGCCCCTGCTCTGCCGATTGAGCTAACGGCGCATGGATCGGCATTTTAACACGCGGAAATGTTGTGGAGCTAGATAAGCCTTGAAGGAGATCGCCCCGAGGCCGAATTCAGGGGCGCAGAGCCCCTCGGGCTGTCCCTGGGAGTGATTAGCTCGGTTTAGCGCCGCGAAGACTTCCCGGCTGTCCCCCGGAGTGATCAGCTTGTTGGGGCATTAAGCGCCGCGAAGACTTCCCGGCTGTGCGTCGCTGCGTTCACCTAGGGGCGGCGGTCAATGCTGCCAAGACTTCCTGGCTGTGCCCGACGGGTTTGACGCCCTCGAACACTTGGCTGATGCGGCCTGCTTCATCGATCAGGAAAGTGGTGCGTGCTACGTAGGCAACCCCAAAGAAAATCAGTTTCTTAGATTTCCATACTCCATAGGCCTTCGCTACCTCGTGATCTGCATCCGCCAGTAGCGGATATGGAAAGCTGTACTTCCTGCTGAAATCCGCTTGCGACTTCACGGTATCGGGGCTGATGCCCAGGACGATGATGTCTTTCTTCGTGAATAACGAATAATCGTCCCGAAAGCCACAGGATTCCTTGATACACCCCGGCGTGTCCGCTTTCGGGTAGAAAAACAAGACCACATTCTTGCCCTTGTAGTCCGAAAGGCGAACCGTCTGTCCCTTATCTGTCTGCAACTCAAAATCCGGCGCAGTCTCTCCGATTTTGGGAATTTCCATGGTCAGAAGCCCCTCAAGAGCCCAAATCCTAACACCTCCGACGCCGCGAATTAGCCGACGGTGGCCAAAAATTGCTCACTTTCCTCCCAAAAGTGGGCTATCTAGACAGCCCTATTAACTTATGCTATGATCTCCGGCGCTTATGGGCTGAGAGACCTCTCTCAGTTCATTTTTGTCATATTGGGGAAGCAGTTAATATTAGGCACAGGAACATGAGTGCATATCGGGAGTGTGATGGCGAACCAAGCAGTTTATCTAACGAAGAAAGGCCGAAAGAAACTTGAAGAAGAGCTGACCTATCTGCGCGACGACAAGCGCCTGGAAGTGGCCAGTCGATTGCACGAAGCAATGGAAGACGGCGAGCTAATTGAAAACGCCGAGTATGAAGCGGCCAAAAACGAGCAGGCTTTTGTTGAGGGACGCATCCTCGAAATTGAGCACATGCTCTCCGCAGCTCAGGAGATAAAGCGCCGCCGGACCAATGATAAGGTGCGTATCGGCAGCACGGTGGTGGTGAAAGAAAATGGATCGTCGAGTGAAACATACACCATCGTCGGCATAGCAGAGGCTGATCCCAAGGAAGGTCTAATCTCGAACGAATCTCCACTTGGCCGCGCGCTGTTACAAGGCAAGATTGGAGACACCATCGAGGTTGAGGCACCCGCAGGCGTCCTGAATTTTAAGATCGTAAAGATAAAGTGAGTTAACCGAAGTGACTGAATGCCCTGCGTCCAGGTGCTGACGCGGGGCACTTTTTATTTCGGGAGAGAGAGGGTTCCATGACAGATAAGCTCACGCAAGTCCGGCTTGAAAAGCTAGACCGCCTGAGAAAAGAAGGACTCGATCCGTATCCGGCGCGAGTCAATCGCTCGCACACATCGAACGCAGCGGTCGAGGCCTTCGAGGCTGCTACCAAGGATGAGGAAGTCCGAGTTGTGGTCCTGGGACGCCTTCGATCCATCCGAGAGATGGGCAGGACCGCGTTCGTGCATATCGAAGACAATGAAGGAAGACTTCAGCTGTATCTCCGCGAGGACGAAATAGGTGCGGATCAATTGGATCTTTTTTTTGAAGCTTTCGATCTCGGCGACTTTATTCAGGCGGAAGGGGAGATGTTCCGCACGCGCACCGGAGAAGTGACGGTGCGGGTTGAATCGATTCTTATGGTGTCAAAGGCTATCTACCCGCTTCCGGCTGTAAAGGAAGAGGTCGTTGATGACGAGATCGTCGTTCATTCGGCTTTTGACAACCCGGAGGCGCGGTATCGGGAGCGATATGCTGACTTAGCAGTCAATCCAGATGTTAGGGAGGTGTTTCGAACACGAGCCCGCATCATTGATGCTCTACGCCAGTACCTCAATAATCTCGGATTTCTTGAGGTCGAAACGCCGGTGCTGCAACCAATTTATGGGGGGGCGGCCGCGGAACCGTTCGTGACCCATCACAACCAGCTGCACCAAGACCTTTATCTGAGGATCTCATTTGAGCTTTATCTAAAACGCCTGCTCGTGGGGGGATTGGAACGCGTCTATGAGATCGGCAAGGATTTCCGGAACGAGGGCGTCGATCGCACTCACCAGCCGGAATTTACACAGCTAGAGTTCTATATGGCCTACGCCGATTATCAGCTGGTCATGGATGTTACAGAAGACATGATTGCCTATGTAGTCGAGCAGGTGCTAGGCGGAACCCAATTCGAGTACCAGGGCCAGACCATCGATGTAACTCCTCCTTGGGGACGGATTGAACTCCAAGCCGCAATAGCCGAGCAAACCGGAATCGACTTCGGTGACCACAAATCCGAAAAAGCGCTGCGCAAAGCGATCTCAAAAGCCGGGATTGATGCTCCCGAGAAAGCCTCTCGGGGGAAGCTAATCGAACACCTGTTAGGCCATCATGTGGTGCCGGAGCTTATCCAACCCACCTTCCTCTATGGGTACCCGCGGGATATCTCCCCTCTCGCAAAGGCCAATCCAAATAACCCAGAAAGCGTCGAACGATTTGAAGGTTTCGTAGCGGGAATGGAGATCTTCAACGCTTTTACGGAGCTAAATGATCCGGTCGAGCAAGAGCAGCGATTCGTAGAGATGGGGCGCGCCTATGAGAAGGATGATGTCAACCGCCACCCACTGGATGAGGACTATTTGAGGGCCATGCGCTACGGGATGCCGCCGAATGGCGGCTTCGGAATGGGGATTGATCGGCTGACCATGCTGCTTACCGATCGATCTAGCATCCGTGAGGTCATATTATTTCCCCATCTTCGGACTAAAGAGAAGTAGAAATTTAGGCATCCGCTCAGCCGTTGTAAGGGAAATTGAGAATTCGGGCGCCAAGTCCGGTCGCTGGAAATGGAATTAGGACTTCGGGCGCCAGCCCAGCCGTTTTCGGAAAGTCGCATAGCGGGAGAAGAAGTGCACGAGCGGCGAAGAAAGCTTCCCGACCACTTTGGCCTCCTTTAGGGCAGCTCGCATCCCATCCGCATCATCAAATGCCGGCAGACGCAAACCAACCGTTCCCACCTCAAGGTAAGCGTGGGCATCCGATCCGGCCGTCCCGGGGAGTCCAGCTTCTTTGGCCAATTCCGCAGCGCGTTGATTGGCGCCCTTGCCGACCGTACGAGCGTTGAAAATTTCCAACGCATCGACATAAGGCAGGATCTCCCGTAGAGCGGTTTCCTTCCACGCGCCCCCGCGCATTGGATCCAGAGGGTGGGCAACGCTGATCACGGAGCCTTGATCCCGAAGACGTTGGATGGCTTCCATAGGTTCGAGGCCGGGAGGGATCCGCTCCTTAACAAAGTAGGCCAACAGCTCGCCCTGGCTCGTATAAACTTCCTCACTGACGATCACTAAATCAGGATCCAGGGCATAGGCTTCAAATGCACCGTCGACCTGGCTGTGATCCGTGATAGCGAGTCTCCCGATGCCTTTCGCCCGAGCCGTCTCCAGGAGACGCTCTGGCATCATCAGGCAATCTCTCGAATGATAGGTATGACAATGAAGCTCGGCCAGAATTCGTGCCATAACTAGCCAGCCAGTCCGGGGATCCCTTGGAGTGAGGACGCATGCCGCACCGAATTGCGAATGGATTCCGCGACCACTAGCTCAGTCAAATAAGCGACCAAATCAAAGCGGGCTTCCACTTTGCCAGTTGCCAGCGCGAAGGCAATATCTCCGTCGTGAGTTGTGTGAGCAGGTCGAACGGCCCTTACCAGCCCGTTCTGAGCATGCTGGGCCATACGATTAACATCGACCTTGCTCAGTGCGGAATTTGTTGCCGCAACGATGAGGGTGGTATTGGTTCCCTCCGGAATCTCAGGTTCCCTAATAAGGTGCTGCAACGGATCGTTCTCAGCAAACCAAGTTCTGTCAGAGCTGCGTGCTCCTGCAAGCACGCTCCCATCTGGGTTCACGATATCGCCCACACAGTTAGTTACGGCCGCGGCTCCAACGATCAACCGCTCTCCTCCTTCGATTTCGATTTCCTCGGCGGCGGTGCCAAATCCACCCTTCATGATGCCTTCGAAACCTGCCCACTTTCCAACCGTAACACCGGCACCTGCGCCAACATTGCCTTGGGCGACTTCTTCCGCCAGCGCGAACTGGCAGGCCTGATACCCCATCTCAGCATCGGGACGGCGCTTTCCCTCGCTGAAGAATAGATCGTAAACAACAGCCGCGGGAACGATTGGCACCGTCGCTCGCGGAGTCCAGTGACCGAGATCGTTCTCCTCAAGGAATTGCATCACGCCGTCGGCGGCTGCCAACCCGAAGGCGCTTCCTCCTGTCAGCAATATGGCCGTCACATCTTCCACGTGCTTGTCGGGTCCGAGAAGCGCCGTTTCGCGACTGCCTGGAGAGGGTCCACGAACATCGACGCCTCCCACCGTGTTTTCAGGGCACAGGATGACGGTGCAGCCTGTATGGTGTTCGTTATCGGTCGAGTGGCCGACGAGGATGCCAGGAACTTGAGTGATCATCTTGAGAAAATCCAACGAATTCTAAGCGATTAGCTCAAACTTAAGCGAGAAGCGCACCGCTCGGGGTGCGCTTCAAATGCTCAATCCTCTTTGGCAAAGAGGTTGGTTGTATGGTCTTGCAACTCCGCTAGGTTTGCCAGTAATCCATCAACAGACCGCGCTGATTGGGATGTCGTAGTCTTCGAAGTGCTTGAGCTTCCAACTGGCGCGCTCGTTCACGCGTAACGCCGAGATGCTTCCCGATGGCTTCTAGCGTGTGTGGCTTCCCGTTTTTCAAGCCATAGCGTAGCTCTAGAGCTTCACGCTCACGAGGGGGAAGCTCTTCGAGTGCGACGCGAACATCGTCACCCAGTAAGATCTCGGTCGCCCAATCCTCGGGGTCGTGGCCATCTTCGGCCGGGATAAGATCGCCAAGCTCTCGATCGTTTTCCTCATCCATCGGCTTTTCAAGCGAAAGCGGCTGCTCCATCGCCCGAATGAGCTCCTCCACTCGAGCCACGGGCACTTCCAGCTTCTCCGCAAGCTCTTCAAGAGTGGGATCACGGCCTAGGGTTTGGGTCAGTTGGGTCCCCGCATGGCGCAGCTTCGTGATTTGCTCACCCATGTAAACCGGAAGTCTAATGGTGCGGCTCTGGTCTGAGATTGAACGGGTGACCGCTTGGCGAATCCACCATGTCGCATATGTCGAAAACTTGAGCCCGCGGCGCCAGTCGAATTTCTTGGCGGCCCTCATCAATCCGATATGACCTTCCTGGATCAAATCGGTAAAAGGAACACCGCGCCCACGGTACCGGCGAGCGACGCTAATGACCAATCGTGAATTGGCCAGAATAATGTGCTCGAAGGCGGCCATCCCGTCCTGCACCTGCTGCAACAGCTCCCGCCGGCGCTTGGCGCCGATCTTACCCTTGGCCAGCGTCTCGCTTGCATGATTGCCCCGCTCAATGCTCTTGGCCAGGTTGACTTCATCTTGCATCGTAAGCAAGGGCACGCGACCGACGTTCGATAAGTATTGGGCAATCGAGTCGCCGGAGTCGGCCGCACGAACGGCCGAGTAATCGAATTCAAGGTCTTCTACTGTTGGACCGACGGTTCCACCCTTCAGGGTTGCATCGGCTCCGGTTATTTTGCGCACATCTAATTTACTGTCACTCACCTATTTCCCCTTAATCTACGACCTCAACACTATCACTGTGTGAAAGGGCCAGACATACCAGCCCAACCTATTTGTACGGGAATTTTATAAGAAAAACATTGGAAAATTGTCAGCGTTTCGTTAGAGCCCCAGGCCGCTTGGGGATCGACGTTTCCCGTGATCTGATCCTTAGAGGATACACTAGACCGCTTGGGGATCGGCGTTTCCCGTGATCTGATCCTTAGAGGATACACTAGGCCGCTTGGGGATCGGCCTTCCCTGTAATCAAGTCCTTTGACGCAAGCCAAACCAGCAGACCCAGGCCCACGCCGAACCACAGGGTAGCGAAGCGGATTAGGAGCGTAGCAGAGGCGGCCGTGCTGGCAGAGAGCCCTAGCAGCAGGGTGAGCATACCCGCGATGCTGGCATCCGCAGCAATCAGCCCCCCGGGAAGGGCAGAAATGGCGCCCACTATCGTCGAGAATGCAAGCACAAAGACAGCGATGCCGAGTGTGTGGGTCGCAGGCGGCACATCGAGCCCCAAAAGCACAAGATACATCGCCACGCCTTCTCCCAGCCAGGCGACAGTGCCTAGGGCCACTGCAATAAGCGTCGCCTTCGGACGGAAGAGCGAGTAAGCCCCTTCATAAAACTCAGAAAGCGGATCCGCCGCGCGCCACACGAGCGGTAGTCTGCGCGTAACCTCAATCATGCGCCGTCCCAGCGGGCGGAATTGGGATAAAACGATTACTCCAATTAGTCCCGCGGCAACAATCGAGAAAATGGGCCAATACTGCCGAAAGGAGAGTACCCCTAGCGTCGACAGCACGAGTACTGCTAGCCCATCGCTGATCCGCTCCGCGACGACGACCGTGACACCTTTTGCGGTTGGCGTACCTACGGTTTGGTTTAGCCAGCTTCCTTTTAATGCCTCTCCGGCCTTTCCTGGGGTCACAGCCAGCGGGAAGCCGGCGACAAAGATCCGCGCGCTCTCCTTCAGGGAGATCTCGCCCGCCCCGACCAAGCCAAGGTAATAATGCCATTTGATGAAACGCAGAAGGTAGTTAAATAGGGTGCAAGCTAAAATGAGCGGAACCAACTCCCAGGCGAATCCTGCTAGCTCGTCGCCAACGCGCCGCATATCACCCAGCACCGCTAGAACGACAAAGACCACAAAGCCCAGTGCCAGTCCAGCCACAAGTTTGCGCCTCAAGTTTTTCACTGTTTCGGTCGAATCATCCGCTCACGATCCGGGATGGACCGGCCTCTGGAACTCGCCCGCGCTCGGTTCTGGCGAACGTTCTCATTCATGGTCAGGGGAAATCTCCCACGGGAGCTCGCCCGCGATCAGTGCCAGCGAACGGTACTCATTTGCATCGTTTATCAATTGCAGTGAGCGTCGAAGGATCTAGCGCCGCGCGAGGATGCCAATTCCAATCGCGGCCAGGGTTGCGAGCACCAGCAAGCCAACCGCTGCTTGAATAATGGTCTTAGGTTCCATGCCGGGCATGACGACTTCGCCATCCCCGTATGACGCGAAGAGCTCACCCCACTCGTTCTTCAGTGCCGAGCGCACGCGGCGGCGCCCGACGAATGGGTACCAGTAGACGTTGTGATAGAAGTTGCTGGCGAAATATGACCATGGAACGAGCGGCGACTGCAGCAAAAGCTTTTCGAGCGGTTTTAGTGGACCGTGGTAGATCGCCTTCTGTCCGCGACTGGCCAGGGTGTCCTCTTGGATAAAATTCCAGGGCTCTTCGGTCTCAATATCGTAGCCAACAATCTCGATCTGGCTGGGATCTCCGACTCCCAGCCCCAGTTCGTGCGCGCGGCGGATAAAGCGGATCTGCATCGGATCAAAACCCTGGAGCCGAGCCGATACCGCATCGATGGCGACCTGATCTGCCGACGCCAGAAGAATATCTTTCTGGTGCCAACGCATCGCGCGTGGTCCGGGTCCATCCCCTGCGAAAGTTCCATCCATTATGGCGAATAAACCTGGGTGGATTTCCTGCTGGATCATCAGCAAGTCGACGAGCGTATCGTGGATAACGGCATGTGTCCAGTGTCGATTGCGGTGTAGCAGACCGCCAAAGGCGTTTTTCATGGCGCCCGTGATGGTTGTAAAGACGTGGGTCTTGATCGTGGGCAGCTGGATCATATTGAGGCCCACCAGCGCCTTGGGGATGAACACTCCATCTGGGTACACCTTGTCAAGTACGAGAAGCGGTTTGCTGGGCTGGTACTCGAACCACTCGAAGTCTTCTTCGTAAAGATAGATGCAGGGGATGCCGTGCTTGTCTGTTACGAAGCGGTGCTTGTTGTTGAACTCGCCAACAGAGGTGTCTACCACCACCGTGTCGTTATGCACTCCCACTAAATCGGAATAGCCGGCGTTTTGCAGCGCCAGGATGGCGCCTTCAATCTGCCAGGGGGTTGACGAGCACGCCGGATACCATGTCTGCCAGGAGATGTTGATCTTCAGCCCGGTGGTTATGTCCTTGGGAAGGGCGGCCTCAAATTCGCCTAATCGCATGACCTCGCCGACATCCTCAACAACGGAGGTGGGGGAGGTTTTAGCTACTGCGACCTTGCCACGGCCAGGAAATTCGCTCATCGCGAGACATTCTAAACCAGCGTTCGTGGCGAGGAAAGTAGGAAGCAAGTCAACGACCGCCGTGGCAAAGTCGAGTCTTCGATAGACCGCATGCTAAAATAGCCGCGCCATGGATCCCTTCGACCTCAAGAGGCACTACCCAATCACCGCGAAGGAAGTAAAAGCTGCCTGGAAACACCAGGTCAGGATCCAGGTCTACTTTCCGCTCGGCGTGGGGCTCTTGCTACTCGGGTTGCTAATCGGTTTGATATGGCTATCGCAGACTGGAGATCCCAGCGTGTGGGCGGATATGTCGCTGATTCTGTTGTTTGCAGCAGCCATCATTCTGGGATTATTGGGATTGGTCATAATCGTGATGGGTGTAATCGGAGTGATTTATCTGATCCGGATGACTCCACTCCCACTCGATCGAACGCGCGAAGCAGCATATGATGCACAAGCTGCAGTTTCGGAAGCGAGCGAGGTTGTGACAAGAACGGTTATTGTGCCACGCGCGGCTACCTATGCGTTGATCGCCGGTGTCCGATATCTGGCCGGAATATTCAAGGGATAATTAATGTGAATTCAAAATGGAAAGTAAAGGCGCTCATTGTCGGTGGACTCGTCGGTGCCTTGACGGGCATCGGTGCAACTTACGTCATGGTTCAGCGCTCGAAGGAACCTCCCGAAGTCGGCCCCACCGATGGGATCAAGTTGGGGCTCTTGCTGCTCGGCCTTGTGCGCGCGGTGGGTGATCTCGGAGGCCAAAGAGAAAACGAATTGGAGGATAGCTCACCGGAAGCGTAGCGACCGGGGGGGGCCGTACTCGCACAAGCGCTCGCGTTAGCTTGCACCGGCAACTTGGACAGTGGCATCGGAATGAATTGACGAGGGCCCGCCCTGGTGGTGCTCACCAGGGCGTTTTCATTAGGGCATTGAGCCAAAAACTGTGAAATTCGCACAGATTGCATCCACTACTTTCGCGCTGCTGCTGATGGCAGGCTGCTCGACCGAGC
>JAZGCZ010000210.1:0-10539 GCA_036477195.1 Anaerolineales bacterium
TCTCCGGTATCTCGATATCCATACATGCCTTGCGGCACGTGATTATCCACTTTAAGCGCTCCCGAATCCATTGCCTCCCAGATTAGTTGGAACGGCATTTTTCCTGGCATCCATTTCTCTGAAATAATCACTCCGTGTCCCGGAAGTACCGTGAACGCTAATTGGCGTGGATCGTTCGGGTTCAGCAGCGATTCGGCGCGAGAGAAGGCTCCCTTGATCCCCTCCGCCTGCGCTGAGGTCGCGCAGGACACGGGGTAATGGTAATACGGGGGATCCAGCGGCGCATACTCAACCTGTGACGGATCGAAGCCACTAATCCCCCTGTGGCCGTGCAGTTTTGAACGAACCACGGGCACATCGGCTCCGTCCAGCTCCAAGCGCGGGAGCTGGCTATCCATGTCCATCAACTCCACTGCTTCAGACGAAGGTGGGTCGTTCTGTTTGTCCTCCACCTCCCTCACCAGGGCTCCGAGTCCATCTTCTCGTACCCCCACAATTACCGCGAGGTCCTCATCCTTCAGGTCGTCCTTCTCAACCGGCCGAGCACTTCCGGTCACGGTGGAGATCAGCGCGCCTAGTTTAGGATCCCAGGTTGCGAAGCAACCCTCGCTGTATTGATTTGCGACTCCCTGGGAGATCGCCGGCACTTCCACTAAATCGGAAACCCGCACCATTTCGGTAAAGAATTTCCGGCGGCCTAATGCCGGTCCAGCCTCTAGCATGCCCTTCCGGCCTTCTGATGCGATCCAATCCGCACTTGGAAGGGGATCGCCGACGACCTCATGGTGGGTGACTTCATCGGTGCTCATCACGGTCACGATGCGCATCACCAAGTCCCGATAGCCGGTCTCGTCAGCAAGGTCGATCTTGGGATGAGCTCCCACAAGGTCAAAATAGTGTGCCCAAAGGGGTGTCCCATTTCCCACCATCAGTATGACCCGAATGCTTTTGGTATGGGCCTGGACCAAGCGCTCGAGCGCCATGATCGGGCCTCCACGGCGACCCTGCTCAACCAGCACGCGGTAGGAATCCGGAGCCAGCCCGGGAAATTCGAAATCCGCGGGATCCGGCGGCTCCCGATCCAGAACGTCTTCGAAGTGGTCTAGCACACCTTCGTATTCTTCCAATGTCATGTCCACGATCGTGAATATCTCGGGATCGTTTTCAAGACTAAACCGCCGGCGAGCGGTGAAGAAGAGCGCTTGCCGCCATGGAATCGGCTCGCCGTACGGAGCCGCAGTAAACAAGACATCAATATAGCCTTCTGGTGGCGTAAACGCCTGATGGCCAAGGGCGGCAAATTGCTCCATGAGCCGCTTCGAGAACTCATCGGTCGTTGCGCTGGTCTTGTCCGCTGCATAGCCAACTCTCAGCTCTTTAAGCCAAGCGTGTACGGTCGTCGAGCTTGGTCCGGCTGCGGTCCGCTCGAGCGTTGAACTCATGCAGTGATCCTCCTAGTCCCTACCCACCAGCATCCTTTTGAACACCTGGTGACGGGTTGCGGTGCGGTCCTATACGATCCTTATTTGACCCAATTTTTCCGGCGATTGTCCTCAAAGACCTCCAGACCAGCGTCGGGCGCGGATTGTAACACCCCGGATGTGCGTCTACAATCGAAGCTCAGATGCTATACGGTGCCATGCGCGGGTTGTTCTCCGCGCTGATCAAGCTGCTCTCGAAATCCAAAGTCGAGGGGCTGGAGAACGTTCCGGACTCGGGCGCCTTTCTCATTGCGAGCAACCACATGAGTATGGTGGACATCCCGTTGGGATTCACCTATCTCGGAGACCCGAACATCAGAGGATGGGTGGCGGCCAAATGGAGCAGCCATCCGTTGCTTGCTCCGATCGTGTATATCGGTGGTGGGGTCTTCATTCGGCGCGGAGAGGTGGACCGAACCTCTCTGCAGAAGGCCATTGACTGGCTAAAGTCCGGCAGACCTTTCGCGCTGGCTCCGGAGGGAACGCGCAGCCGGAATGGTGCTCTGCAGCGTGGCAAGACCGGCGCGGCCTATCTTGCGGCCGAGGCGGATGTGAGGGTTGTGCCCATGGGAATTATTGGGACGGATCAGGCTTTCCGAACTCTCTTGATGAAATTGCGTCGCCCGGAACTCACAGTTCGCTTCGGAAAACCCTTCAAATTGTCGCCGCTGGACAAGAATCGCCGCAATGCGTCGCTGCGCGAGAACACGGATGAGATCATGTGCCGCATCGCGATTTTGCTGCCGCCGCGCCACTGGGGCTACTACGCGGGGCACCCCCGGCTCCAGGAATTGCTGGAGCAGCAGAAAGGGGATTCTGCCGCGGAGCGAGATACTAGTACCCTAGGGGAACAGTGAAAACGCTGAGAACTCCTGACGATCGGTTTCAGAACTTGCCCGGCTTTCCATACGAGCCGAATTACCTGGAAATGGGTGACGTCCGGATTCACTATATAGACGAGGGGCAGGGCGAGGTTGTGCTTTGTCTGCATGGTGAGCCCTCCTGGTCCTACCTTTACCGCAAGATGATCCCGCTGTTTACACCAACCCATCGCGTGCTCGCCATGGATTTCCTCGGCTTCGGGCGATCCGATAAGCCGGTTCGTAAGGACAACTATTCATTTGCCCTCCATCACGACACACTGACAGGTTTCATCGAAGCTCTCGACCTTCAACACATCAACCTGATCGTGCATGACTGGGGCGGGCTCACTGGCCTGACGGTCGCCAGTGAGATGCCGGACCGTATCGCGCGCCTGGTTATCATGAATACCGGACTTCCCGACGGCACGGCCCGCATGCCGGATGCCTTCCATCGTTGGCTCGAGTTTTCGCAGCGATTGAGCGACTTGCCGATCAAGCGCGTGATCAAGGCCGGACTGGGCAAGGCGGATCAGATCTCGGAGGAGGAACTCGCCGCGTACGAAGCGCCGTTCCCGGACGTTACCTATAAAGCGGGTGCGATGGTCTGGCCCTCCCTGGTGCCGCTGAAACCCGAGGATCCGGGCGCAGCCGAGATGCATGCTGCGCGCCAGGTGCTCTCAACATGGAAAAAGCCGGTACTGGTGATGTTTTCTGATTCAGATCCGGTAACGCGCGGCGGTCACATCTTCTTCCGCCAGCTTATTCCGGCTGCCCGCGAACAAGCTCGCGTTACGATTAAAGGGGCGGGTCACTTCCTTCAAGAAGACTCG
Source organism: Anaerolineales bacterium (assembly GCA_036477195.1). Classification (GTDB taxonomy): domain Bacteria; phylum Chloroflexota; class Anaerolineae; order Anaerolineales; family E44-bin32; genus JADFRG01. Next base: position 3,175 of record JAZGCZ010000210.1, read on the forward strand.
GGAGAAGAAGTTGCTGGGCAGATCCTTGAATTCTTCGATCGAACCCCGATAGATTAGCAGTGTGCTCCCCAGCTAGTCATATTGCCAATCGGTAGCTTGCGAGCGGTCAGTCCACCGGACTAGCAGGAAACTCCCCAGCTAGTCAATTTCGGAACCAGTAGCAAGCGCTCAATCAAATGGAAGGGCGTACTCCCAGCGGGTCAGAATCCGAAGAATTAGCTTACCAGCGCGCTGTCTACGGCCGCTTGCGGCCTATGGCCGCCAGGCGGGATGGTAGTCACTGGCAGAGTGACTTGTGATCCGCGTAGGCTGCCCTCCATTGGAGGTCATCACGTAAATGTCGTGGTTGGCCGCGTCCCTCCAAGTTTCAAAAGCGAGCCAATGACCGTCCGGTGACCAGGAAGGACCGTCATTCGGCCCCGTATCTGAGATTCGCACTGATCCGAAGCCCACCGAATCCCACGGAACGACCCAAATGTGTTGATTCGAAGTGTATGCGATGAGCTCCCCAAGCGGCGACCAGGCCGGTCGGCTTGAGATCTGATCCCGCGTCACTTGATCGGGATTGGAGCCGTTGAAGGAGCCATCTGAGAATAACCAGAACAACGTGGGGCTTCCGGCTCGAGAAGTGTTCATCAGCGCCAGCTTGTCTTCACCTGGTGACCAGCTCGCCTGTCGATCACGCGATGTACCGATGGTGATCCTCGTGGGCGCGCTTCCGTCTGGTTCTGCCATCCAGAGCGAGGGCTGTCCAGTTTCCAAGTAAGTGAATACGATGCCCGACCTCGACCAAGCCGCATCGTAGACCCCTCCCACAAGGCTGATCAGAGGGGTCACGGCGCTCCCGTCTGCGTTCATCACGTAAATCGCCGCGTTTGAGTATTCGTTGCTTTTCTGGCGACAGGGGGAGGTAAAGAGCAGCTGGTCTCCGTCTGGAGCCCATGCCGGCTGGCAGGCTCCATCTGAAAGCATTGTAAGCTGAACCAGATTCTCCCCGCTCACGTCGACCAGAAAAATCTGCGGAATTCCTTCACGTTCGCTTGCGAAGGCGATCTGGCCAGGGCCGCCGCCCACGGAGGTTGCCGCGAGGGTCGGGCTCGCGGTGGCAAGCGGAACGTCCGTCGGTTCAGGAGTTTCGCTTGGTTCGACAGGTCTCGTTGCCTCTTCAGTTGATGGTGGCACAACGATAGGCTGCTCTTCGGTGGGCGGAGCCGGAGTAAGCGACGGGACCGCGGTGGGAGAGGGCGAGCTACCGGTCCCGGGGATGTTCCCGGTTAGTAGCAGTGTGCCTCCGATACCAATCGCAAGCACTATGATCGCCCCGATAATGAGGGGCACCTTTGAACGTCGAGGCTTCGGCACCGTAACGACCGGCGGCGCGGCGGCAGCCGCTAACCTCGTGGCAGGACTCTCAACCACAGTCTTTGCAGCGAGGAGAGCGGCCCCGAACGCATCCGCGCTGTCGAACCGCTCATCCGGCTTGACTTGCGTGGCGCGCTCTATTGCGGCTGCCACATGGGGCGAGACCTCCGGATTTAGATCAAGAACTGGGATCAGTCGCGCTTGTCCCATGGCTCGCTGGAGGCCATCCGAGGGGATTTTATTGGTCAAAAGGTTGTATAAAGTGGCGCCGAACGCGTAAATATCCGTTCGAGGATCGGTGCGTCCCTGCCCGTATTGCTCGGGCGGCGCAAAACCCGGCGTGTACGCTTTGGCCCCCACAGTCGTGCTTTTGGTGGGGTCATACTCCTTCGCCAGTCCGAAATCGACCAGCATCGCACGTCCTGAGGTGGTGACCTTAATATTGGACGGTTTGATATCGCGGTGGATGACGGGCGGCTCTCGCGAGTGCAGATACTTAAGGGCCTCCAGAATCTGCATCCCCCAGCGGGTAACGAGTTCCTCATCCAGCGGCCCCTCGTTGAGCTCCAGCACTCGATTTGCATCGTCGCCTTCAATGTAATCCATGACCAGGTACTGACCTTGGTCTTCGACCATAAAATGATCGATCACACGAGGCAAGCCCGGATGGCGTAGCTCAAAGAGCAAATGCGCCTCGCGTCGAAACTGGCGCGCCGATTCGTCCGAGACGAAGAAGTTCTCCTTGACGGCCACCTCAACGTCGAGGTTTTCGTCATGCGCGCGATATACGGCGCCCATCCCGCCGCTCCCGAGCTGCCCAAGAATGCGGTAGCGATTGTTCAGGCGCGTATTAGGCTCCAGTGTCATGTGCCAAGCGATCTAATTCGGCCGATATCGAACAAGAGGTTCCTTCCTATTAACATGAACTTGGAAAACACGGCCCATCAACACGGGTACAAGTTCGTAGTCTCGTTTCCCTTAGCGCCTATCGGAGGGCGCCAAAGTACGACACACGATTGTAGCCGGACCTTGATGAGTTGCTTCTGCGAGGCGCGGTGGACACGCCTCTCCCCAAGAAATGTTTATATCATCGATTTCATCGAATCGTTCATCACAGTTCACTTCCGGCTGGCCCGCCGTGGCATTTGACGGACTCCCCCGCGCGGGGGAGGCCAATTCCCCCGCCCGGTTCCCCCCTTCACGGGATGGCGATTCTTCGGATCACAGCGTAAAGTAGAACGCACGTTCTACTCGAGGCTCGCTGCCCGTCCCGCGTTGTGCGCGGGGCCCGCCTCGTGAACCCATACGGGGCCCGAGTAGATGGAGGGTCGTGCACCGTCAAAGGGGCCGACCCTCCTCAATCCCTACTCCTGGAGGTCCTATGGTCCTGAGCCCCACAATCCATCAGCCCCTTGTTCCGGGGCTGGACCCGGCGCTGCTAGCCGCCGCTCAACGGCCGCAACTGTCCTTGATCTGGGGTGCCCGCACGCCGACTCAACAGCTCCTGGCGATGTTCACCTGGCTGGCTTCCCGTGGAGAGACGCCCCGGATCTTCGACGGCGGGAATCGCTTCGACGGATACTTTGTGGCCCGAATGGCTCGCCACATGTCTCCGCAGCCTGAACTTGCCCTGGGCCGTCTGCGCCTGTCCCGCGCGTTTACCTGCTACCAACTTGCGCAGCTGATTGAGGAAGCGGAGGCCAGTCTCTCGCCGGTGTTGATCCTTGATCTGCTGGGCACCTTTTATGACGAGAGCGTTCCTCTGCGCGATGTTGAGCGGCTGCTCACTCAAGTCATCTCCCATCTCAAGCGGCTGGCGGCGGTCGGCCCGGTCATCGTCGGAGCCCGTGAGCCTAAAACGATGGTGCAGGAACGATGGAAGTTGCTGGAGCAGCTGCAGATCGCGGCCGATACGAGCTGGATGCTGCGCCCGCCTGCCGGCGAGACCGTAGATCAGCCGAGGCTGCTTTAATAGCCATGGGACGCACGCTTCCCTCCATTACTCAAGCCTTCCTGCAGGAGCAGGCCTCTCTCGCTCGGTTCCGTCGCGCCCTTCGCCGAGAGGACCAGCGCGCCCTGGACGATCTCCTGGCCTCAGCCCGGCATCACCTGGCAGCCTCCGCCTACGCCTCACATCTCCTTCCATTTGAAGTCATGCTGCTTGCCATGCTGGTCGAGGAACACAAGCGAGTGCTTCGGTTGCAGAGCGAACTGGACATTTTGCGCGGTCACCCTGTGCTTCGGGAATAGCCATGCCGACGCTATTCGCATGGCTCTTCGACGCCTACCCCTCCGGGAACGGAATGTCAGTGTGGTTGATCGACCGCGAAGGTCAATCTCACGAGCTGCGCGACACGTTTAGCCCGAGCTTCTATGTCCAGGGACCTAGCGATCGCCTGCGTGATTTGAGCGCGTCACTTGCTCGAAGGCGCGCTCTGGTGAAGCTGCGGATGACGGAACGTATCGACCTGTTCTTGGATCGACAGATTGAGGTGCTGGAGGTGAGAGTAAGGGTACCGGGGCGTCTTCCACGCCTCTTTCAGCAAACAAGTCGAGCCTTCCCCGACCTCACCTACTACGACGCCGATATTCCCCTGCCTCAGCGGTACGTTCTGGAGCGTGGGCTCTTTCCGCTCGCCTACTGCGCGGTCGACGAGGTGCAAGGTTCCATTCAACGAATCGAAGCGCTCGACACCCCTTGGGATGTGGATTACGAGCTGCCACCTCTGCGCGTCATGACTCTTCGTTTGGATGGGGATCTTCAGGACCCAAGTCGCTCGATTGCGCCTGATTCGGATCGGAGCAGCCGCGGTGACTTGTTGGTGGAGATCGACCAGCGGCGCTACCGCTTTCCTCGCCATCGGGGCCGTCAGCTGGTGGTCGGCGTGCGCCACCTGCTGGAGCGCTTCGACCCGGATGTCTTGATCAGCGCCTATGGAGACAACTACATCTTGCCAAGATTACTGCGCCTGTCCCGGCACTATGGGATCCGTCTGCCACTCAACCGAGATCGGAAGCAGGCGGTTCAGCACAAGGGCGCCCATTCCTACTTCTCGTACGGCCGGATCATGTTCCGTAACGAACAGCACACCTTGTTCGGTCGGTGGCATATCGACCGGCAAAATGCCTTCCTCACCAACTATTACGGGCTCGATGGAATCCTGGAAATTGCGCGCGTCAGCGGACTCCCGGTGCAGACCGTAGCACGAGTTTCCACGGGAACCGGGATCAGTGCCATGCAGGTGGCAACCGCACAACGCCGAGGAGTGCTGGTGCCGTGGCAGAAACGACAGCCTGAGTCGCTCAAGACCGGACTGGATTTATTCGCGGCCGATAAAGGCGGTCTGGTTTACACCCCGATCGCGGGGCTGTACGAAGGTGTGGCTGAACTCGATTTCACCGCCATGTATCCCAGCATTATGGTTCACTACAACGTCTCTCCTGAGACGGTTGAGGCTCAGTGCTGCGAGGGAGAGGAAGTACCCGAGCTTGGAACATCGATCTGCCGACACCGCATCGGTCTTGTCCCCGAAACCCTTGCTCCCTTGCTGGAGAAGCGCAATCGCTACAAAACCATGATCCGAGAGCTGCCGTCGGACGACCCAAAGCGTCAGCGCTTCGAGCGACGCTATTCGGCTCACAAGTGGCTGCTGGTGACTTGTTTTGGCTACTTAGGCTACAAGAACGCCCGCTTCGGGCGGATTGAGGCCCATGAGGCGGTCAATGCTTACGGGCGAGAGGTGCTGCTTCAAGCCAAGGAATTGGTAGAGGACGCCGGATTCCGAGTGTTGCATCTCTATGTGGATGGGCTGTGGATCCAGAGAGCGGGAGCCGGCCAGGCCGACTACGATCGGCTGCTGAACCAGATCCAAACTCAGACGGGCCTTAGAGTGGCTCTGGAGGGTGTTTACAGCTGGCTGGCCTTCCTGCCCTCGCGTACCGAGCCGAGAGTCGCGGTCGCCAACCGCTACTTTGGGGCCTATGAGGATGGCTCCGTCAAGGTGCGCGGCATTGAGGCCCGTCGCCACGACACTCCGCCCTTCATCAAGAATACCCAGCTCGAGATGCTGGCCCTGTTGTCGCAGGCCCGAGGAATCGATGGGTTTCGGGCGGCGGTTCCGACGGTCGTGGCCCACGCGCAGGAAAAGCTCAGAGCGCTGCGGGCAGGAGAGATCCCGATCAAGGACCTGGTGGTTACCCACCGTCTTTCGCGCGAGCCCATGGAGTACCGAGTGAGAACCCCCGCGGCACGAGTCGCATTGCAGCTCACCGCGGCCGGCGTGGAGATCAATCCTGGAGAGATGATGCGTTTTGTGTACGTGCCAGGCCCGGAGAAGGTCCGTGCATGGGAGGATTACCCCAGCGATCGACCCTACGACGTGGAAGCCTATGTCGAGCTGCTTACCCGCGCCGTTGAGAGTGTGCTTGCGCCAGTGGGCGTTGACCGTTCCACCCTGGATTTGTGGCTGCTGGGTCAATGCGGATACTGGGGACCCCCAGGGGTTCTTCCTCCTCCCGGAGCGGACATTCGTTTCCCTCTCCTCGAGGGGTCGGGAGCTCACGCGCATAATCAGGTCGGGCGTACGGTGAGCGGGTCCGCGCATGAAGACCTCCTTTCCGATCTGCCCACTCCGGAGGCCGTTCCCCTCGCAATAGATTACAAAACGCCGATCGGAGTGGAATGAGGCTTTGTCCCCGAAGGCCCGATTGACCTCCATTCCCGTCACGGGGAGACCGACTCTCTTCATGCTAGCAGCGCGCTCTTGTCCCCACAGGCCCGATTGACCTCCATTCCCGTCACGTGGTATTATGCTCGCGAGCCGCCGCTGAGCGGCTCGGACCGACTTAGGGAGGTGTACAACATCAGCGCATCTGATTACCGAATAAATGAGAGAATCAGGGTGCCTGAAGTCCGCTTGATCGACTCGGACGGTGAAAATAAAGGCGTTGTGCCCATCGACGAGGCGCGAGCCATTGCCGAATCCGCCGAGCTGGATCTCGTTGAAGTGGCTCCCAAAGCAGAACCGCCGGTAGTCCGTGTGCTTGATTTTGGAAAGTTCCTTTACGAGCAGGCCAAAAAGGGCCGGGAGGCGCGCAAGGCTCAGACCAAGGTTGAAGTCAAGGAAATCCGACTTCGGCCGAAGACCTCCGAACATCATCGGTCTTTCAAGGTCAAAAATGCCCGACGCTGGCTGATTGAAGGCAAGAAAGTGTTGGCTCGCATTCGGTTTCGGGGACGGGAAATCACCTATCCTGAGATTGCGCTGGAGGATTTGAAGCAGATCGCCGAGGAATTGTCAGACGTCGGAGTGATCGAACAGGCGCCTCGCATGGAGGGGCGGACCATGTTCATGGTACTCGCTCCAGCAAAGAAATAAAGCATAGCCCAGAGACGGAATCTAGACGCCGACCGGGCAGTGGAGAGCCCGGCGGTTTTCATGAGAGGCAATAGGAATAGCCCGGATGGCAAAGAAGCGCAAAGTAAAGAAATACAAACTCAAGACGCACAAGGCCACCGCCAAGCGATTCCGCCTGACCGGTACTGGAAAATTGGTCCGGACCAAGGGCGGTAAGAGCCATTTTCGAAGGCGTACTTCTAAGCGCACCAAGCGCTTGTTCAGCAGAATGATTGCCGTTGAGGGGACGGGCATACGCAAGCGAGTGCGTCGACTCGCGCCTTATCTGAAGAAGTACAAAGCCAATCCGAACGCTCGAAGTGGCGGCGGTAGTTCGGGATAGAGGAGCATCCAACTTGACACGAGTAAAGGGCGGGACCGTTACCCGTAAGCGACATAAGAGACTCATCAAACAAGCCAGCGGCTACTACGGAACCCGGCGCAATCTCTTCCGGCGCGCAAAAGAGGCGCGCACCAAAGGCCTGTGGTATTCCTATCGCGATCGACGCAACAAGAAACGCGTCCTGCGCCGTCTGTGGATTGCCCGCATCAATGCAGCTGCACGCATAAATGGGACCACTTACAGTCGTCTGATGCACGCCATGGG
>JAZGCZ010000211.1:0-7458 GCA_036477195.1 Anaerolineales bacterium
TAGCCGCGGTACTCCAGGCGCTTGAGTCCGTCATAAATTATGGGAGTCGCATTGCGCGAGCCGACATAGCCGACGATTCCGCACATGGATACTCTCCTAACTTGAATTGCAAGCTGATGCCACGACCCGAGGATTGACCGCGACGTTACCGCCTCGGCATTGGTCTCAGGTACCGTATGGAGAAAGGCTGCGGGCGGTGGCACGCCCGGAGGGCATCCGCTGATCCTTCGATTTTCCCGGTCCGGCGGTGGAGAGCCGCCGGTTCGCTCCGGTTAACCCCGCCGCGCGGCGGGAAACCCTCTCCCTCGTCACCCTGGCGAGTCGCCAGGGCCTTGCGCTTACCTTTCCAGCAGTGGTTCTTTGCTCCCTTACACCTCCCTTTCTTGGCTCTGTTATGGAGCCAGCACATAGGGGCGGACATTATACACGTTTCGATTTCAAAGCATCTCAATGGTATCGGTCGTGGCCTGGCTTAAATCCGAATAAACCCCTCGTCGCCGCTCCGGCAGCATCCCCGCCAATACATACATGGCTTCGTCGGTCATCTTTCGCAGGCGATCGCGATCCCGCCGCCCCTGGACTCCCCTGTACCTAAATGGCCTCCCCACACGAATGGTGATCGGCGCCAGATCTTTTCTGCCGACGATCAACATCGGATAACCCTTTGTGCCTTCGATGGCGACCGGAACTATAGGCGCCCCGCTCTTAGTTGCCAGGTAGGCCAGGCCGGCCTTTGCGCGCTGCAGGCTTGGATGCCGCGTGCCTTCGGGCGCCACCAGCAGCACTTCACCGGCTTCAAGTACAGCCAACATTTTGCCAAGGGCTTCGCGATCCACTTCGTCGCGCCGGATCGGAATCACATTCCACAAGCGAGGGAAAATTCCCCATCCAGGAATGCCGAAGACATCATGGCGAGCCAACGGAACGACATTTCTGGGCAGGACGCTCATCACCACAATGGGGTCGATAAACGCGATGTGATTAAATATCACGATCGCCGATCCACTCGCAGGCAGGTTGTCGATGTCTTCGGCTTCGCCAAGCTTGGCCAGAAATCGAAACCCGACCTGGTGGATCAGCCATCGGAGGACCTTCCGCCTGCCCTCCAAACGCTCGTGATCGTAGGTCATCTGGCGCTCCGATGGAGAGCATGGGGGCTTTGGCACATGTGACTCAAGGTGTTTGGGGGTTTCCTTTGGCGAGGCCTGGGCTCATGTGGATTTTCGGGGCTTGCTGAATTAACCCTTAATAAGCATTAGTGCCCGCTCCATCGTCTCATCGAGGCTTAAGTCCGTCGAATCGATGATGACCGCGTCCTCCGCTGGCTGCAGCGGGGCGACATCACGACTGGAGTCGATTCTGTCACGAGTGCGCATGGATTCCAAGATCTCCTCATAGTCCACATCTTCACCGCGAGCCTGCCGTTCATTATATCGACGCCGCGCACGCGCCTCCACCGACGCATCGAGATACAGCTTCAAGTCGGCCTCAGGAAGTACAACCGTGCCGATATCGCGGCCGACCATAATCACATCGCCTCGCCTACCGATCTCACGTTGTCTCTCTGTCATGGCCTGCCTCACCCCAGAATAGGCCGAGACTTCAGAAACGTTGGCATCTACCTCCTCCGACCGAATCTCCCAAGTTACGTCCTCGCCATTCACGATAACATCGTATTGTCGACCGTCCGTTTGGGTTGGAGGACGCACATCGATTGAGATCTCGAAGGCCAATTTAGTGATGCGATTCTCATCGCTAGCTGGGATGCCTGCCCGCAAGCCCGCAAGCGTAACGGCCCGATACATGACCCCCGTATCGAAGTAGAGATAACCGATCCGGCTTGACAGGCCTTGTGCCAGCGTTGACTTGCCAGAGGCGGCCGGCCCGTCGATGGCAATGATATGAACCCCCTCAGGATCCAAGCTCAACGGGTACCAATTCCTCGACCCCTGCCACGTCCTTTCGAACCAACAGGACCCAGCGATCAGGCACAGTAGGGATATCTCGTATGACTAACCAACCCAATAAATCGGGCGGCAGCCCACCGATCCAACCCCAGCTTTCTCCGATTGTGACGGACTGACCCAGGTATTCTCCAGGAAGTGGAGCCCCCTCCCGGATGAGAATAATAGCCGGGCTACCAGAACCCTCGAACATCGGGTATTCGCGTGTCGCCCAGGCAAGCGCCGGCGATAAGCGATCGCTAATCTCGATCGGAAGCGCGTCCGGTTGCCCGGTTTCGGCCCGAGAGAGGGTCCGCAGCGATTCGCGCAAGTCATTCAGGCCGAGTGTGCTGGCCTGCGGCCGGTAGAGCTCACGAGCAGTGGGATCACCAAAGTTTAGTGCGGCACCGGCGGAGATTCCTGCTCCCAGTAATACCAAAATGGCCGCGGCACCCGCGATGGGAATCGCAACCTCCTTGGACCATCCTACGGCCAGCAGGATTATTGCAAGAACTGCGAGTCCGATCCCCATAACGGCAGCCGTAAAATGTGTCGGAACACCCAGGAAGGTCTGAAAGGATTCCGGCCCACTAACGCCTGCCCGAAGCTGAAGATAGGAAAACGCCATCAACGCCACGATCGCTCCCGTGAAACCCATTGCTAGCCACGCGTTTTCAGGTTGAGAAATCTTCTCCAGCAATTCACTGATCACGAGCGCCGCCAATACGGTAAGCGGAATGACCATCCAAACGATGTCTGCCGGTTGTCTTCCGCGATAAAGAATGAGTACAAGAACAGCTCCCGCTGCCCAACTTGCAAAGAATGCTTCCAGGGCATTCCTTGTTCGGAGTCTGCCCGCTACCCCAATACTCCCGGCCAACGTCACCAGCGGTTCGTAGGCCAACAGCATCACTATTAGCGTAACCAACGCAATCCCGCTGCCCTGAAACCATCCATTTACCCAGCGGCCGAGCCCCCCAAAGAATCCCTGCAACGAGTCCGGGAAGATACCCGCGCCGGTAGCCACGATCAGTGCAACCAATCCACCCGCAACGAGACCCCGGCGCCAATCCAAAGATTTTGGAATAGGGGAGGCCAGGTCTGCGCCTGTCTTGCTCCGGCGCCTGCTCCGGCTCCACCGGAGAATCGCGAAAACTCCGGCGCCCGCTCCGAGGCTTGTCAAGCCTGTCAGCGCGGCTGGGCCCGAGACAAGGGCCAGACCGAGGAAGGCCCCCGACCATTCAATTCGTCCCCTCACCAGCAGGAAAAAGGCCGCAGTGACGCCGAGCGCCGCGATAGCGGTCCCGTCGGCCGTTCGTGACGCGGTCCACAGGATTGGCGAAATCGCTAGCAGCAGAGCACACAAGAATGCCGGCCCGCGACCGATCTGGCGCCGCAAGAGCACCGGAGTGAGTACCAGCGCCACACCCGCAATCGCCGGTGCCAAGCGAGCAGCAGAATCGCTCTCACCGCTTAATGAAAATGCCAGGCTGGTGAGCACCCTGTGGGCTGGGGAATCGGAAGGGGATTCAGCTAGGCTGCTGGCAGCAAGGGCATGCTCCGCTTCGTGATTCGTCAGGGGATACAGATCTAGCCTTGCAAGCCGCAGCCAAACCGAGAGCAGTACGACCAATCCATAGAGCAAGACTTCCAACGAAAGGGAGGCTTGAGTTTTCGATTTTGATGCGGCTACCGTCAACCTGCGGTTCCCCTCGAGTAGATACGCACCGCCCCGTTGTCATAGATCTTATCCATAAAGGCCTCAAACTTACCTTCGTTCAATCTTACGTACGTGGATACTTCCAGCGGGCCGATATACACGTAATCAATTTCATACTTATCGAGAAGCGCGGCCGCTTCCTCCCAGCTCGTTGTCTCGTATAGCCGCTGAATGTCGCCTTGGCGTGATCCCTGCGGCTCAGCATTCCCTCGCCATTGCACTTCATGGCCACCCCACCCCAATACCGTGGGAAGGCCGGTGTAGGTCGATATGCGGGCGTATTGACTGTAGCTGCCGCCGATGGCCTCCGCGATGACTCCCTCCTGGAGGCTTTCATTGATCCATCGGATCGCATCGTAATCCCCGGCACTTTGCCTAGCAAGGTAAGTCGATCCATCCAGCGTCCGGCCTCCAATTGGGTTGAAACCGCTGGCCTTGGTCCAGGTCGCCAGCACAGGATACACAAGGCCTAGAACAAGCGGAACGAAAACCGCGACTTTAACTACCTGGGGGAACCGAATGGTGGCAGGCCAAAGCTCCACACACGCGAATGCGGCCGCAAGGCCCCAAAGAATCCAGGCCGAGTAGTAAAACTTAAACACGGTGTTCATGCGCGTACCAAAGAGATCCCTTAAATAGACAAACTCTGGCGCAAGCACCAGGAGCGCCCCGACCCCGATCAGAAGGATCGCAAACGGCCACACATCGTCGGTTTTGTCCTCCCCGGATCCTGCACTCGCGCTGACCAGCAGCCAGGCGCTCACGCCAAGCGTCAGGCCGAGGATCAATACGGTCCCCGAGAACAACAGCCGGCGTGCAAGACCTTCCTCGAGAACCAAGCGCAGGCCTTCTCGAACGTTACTGCCGGAGGCGCCCAGGCCGCGCAATGCATCTTCCAGAAGCATCGGGTTGCCGATCACCGTGAGATAGTTCGAGACGCCGAACAGGATCGCGACGACGACCATCAAGAGCGGGATCCCAAGTCCCACCTTCCATATCAAGTCACGGCCTCCAGTTCTGCCCCAGCCGCGCCAAATGAGCCACGCCACAATGGGGATAAAGGAGACCCCGAACATCACTACAAACTGTTGAATTTTGGTGGGGAACACGAAATTCGCCACGATCCCACTGGCCTGGGAGGCGAAGCTCGGGTACCAGGGCAGGTAGAGCAAGATGGCTGCGGCCCCTATTGAGAGCCCAGTGTAGGTAACTCTGGGAGCCCATACCCGAAAAGGTTCTCGGCGGCTTAGCCAAGCTAGAGCCCCCAGGAGCAGCGCCAGGTAGATAGGCGAATCCCAAGTGTTTAGAAAGGCCAGGCTGCCGAACAGGAAAGCTGCAAAAGCGAACTCCTCTCGCCGCAAGGAGACCGGTAAGACACCCATTAACACCAACAGGAAGACAGAGACCAAAGCCAGCCCTGCTACCGCAATGAGCACCTCGACTGAGGCGCGCTGAATAGTCTCCAGAACGGACAGCCCCTCGGTGCCCGTCACGCCCAGAATTCCACGCAGCACGATCACGGAGAGCACGATTGCGCCGATCCCCCAGGCGATCTGTATCAGGCGGTCGCGCGAAAGACTTGTCTCCGCCAGCCGCACTTCCCCGCGCTCGCCGCGGAGGAAAACCTGAAAGGCAAAGGCGACGGTCATAAGCGCATAAGGGATCGCCAGCAAATGCGGATGGTTGTCAGCAAGGAGAAAGGAGAAGAATGGAAATTCGTCGATTACTTCGATATCGGCCCCAGCTAAATTCACATCTCTGACCACGCGCGAGGCGCGCCACCACCAGAGGTGACGATCCGGAATCCATCTCGGTTCCGAAATGGGGGGCTCCAATAGCTGCTTGATATCGAGCCATTGCCAAAAGCTTGACTGCATCTCGCCATTCGGAAGCTGCTGCCAGAAGAGATGTCTGGAATGCAGCACGTCCAGGACTCCTTCGAGATTTCCGGCGACCAGCACGAATACCGGCGCTAGAAGCGGAACAAGCAGATTTGGACGCCTGCCCCTGGCGGCCAGCAGGTTGTACAAGATCGAGTAGCTGGCAGCCGCCACCATCGCGAACCAGAGCGCGTTTGCCAGGTTGAAAGAGACAGCCGCGGAGGTGCCGGTCAAATGAGTGAGCAGTGCAATCATCACATACCCAAAGTAGTAGTACGAGATGCCGTAGCCGGAGAGCCAAGGGTCTAGTGGCGGGAATGATTCCGATCGGAGGATGCCGTTGAGGAATGCTAGCTCCATCGGTTTTTCGGTGAATTGGATTTCAGGGTTGTTGGCCCGGACAAATGCCCAGACCAAAAAGCTCACACCGAATAACACTTCTATGCTTATCAGCGTTCGGCGATTGCTTTTGATCCAAGTCGAGATTTCTTTTCGTTTCCCGCGCGCGGCCCAGAAGCTCAATCCGCCTAGGACCAGGAGCGCGCCTACGGCTCCTCCGAGGTTATTAGGGATAAGGTCCACGCTGGCGCCAAGCCACAGCACGTAGCTCACGCCCAGCAAACCGAGCGGGCGGGCGAATGCCCAACCTCGGTCCGGAAGACGGTGAAAGATGCGGTAGGTTAGGGGAAAAGCCAGCAGGCCCAGCAGGCTGGCGACCAGCCACCAGGCAACGATCAAGTCAGAACCTCGTAGATGATTGTTGAACCATTGCGATAGACCGCGCGCAGGATGCCGAGCGACTCCATGGCGTCGAACTTTTCAAGTCCACCCGTCGGACAGGCTAGAGCCGAGCCCAATGTCTCACATTGGCTTGCGGGCACATCGAGTGTTCGCTGGCCCACCAATCTGCCCGCCATATCGCAGGTCACGCGCCCTCCACCATCAATAGGCTGACACTTATCGAAGTTCCCGTAGTAAAGGCGCTCCAATTCGCCAACAACAACATATCGCACATCATACTGGGAGAGAAAATCAATCGCTTCGGATGGGGAGGTGGTCAGATAGAAGCTCGATATATCCTCTGCACGTGTAGGGACATCGAGCGACTCAACGGCTGCTCGTTGCTGACGCTGATGCCAGTTCCACCCAAGTACTGCCGGTAGTCCGGTATAGATCGCGAAACGCGAGCCCCAACGATATTCTGGGATCTGGGCCTCAACGATCACCGGTGACCCCTGCACATTCTCTTGCATCCACAGAATGGCATCGTAATCTCCGGCCAAGCTGATCTGCTGCCCGAGATCATCGTAGGCGGCCTCCTTCATAAAAGCCATGCCATCCAACGAAATCGGAGTCAGCGGAGCCATGCGATCGCGGACTTTGGCGAAAGTAGCTGTAAGCGGATAGAGCACAGTGCCGAACAACGCAATTGAAAAGACTGCGCTCCACGCCCAGCGCGCGCGCTGGCCCCAGGCCGGCAGATCAGCTAGCAACCAGACCAGCGCCGCGCTGCCGGCCATTGTGAACAGAGTCCAAACCTGAAGATAGAACTTGAAGACCGTGTTCATGCGTCCAATATCGCCAACCAATACCACGGCCTCGACCAAGAAAGTCAATGCAGCCGCGGTTCCCAACATCACCAGCACCATGCGTTTCTCAATGGGAGTTTTTCGGCGCAAAATGAGCGCACCGCTCCAAACAAGCACAAGCGCTACGAGTGGAGCGATGCTGAAGCCATCGGCGGTTAGAAATGCGACTGCGAAGGCAGCCGCCAGGACCAGGGCCATAACGAGCCCAAAGTAAGGCCGTATTCGGCTGAGGGACGATAACGGCGTTGACGCCATCCATTGGCGGGTCTCCCAAGCCAGCCATGGCAGCAAAACGATCAGGAACAGCCCATGAACGGTCAAATAGC
>JAZGCZ010000212.1:0-4003 GCA_036477195.1 Anaerolineales bacterium
AGCTCGCCCCTGCTCCGCAAGGACACTCTTACGAGTACAAGCAAGCAGCCGTTAGGCAGAATCGGGATGTAAATTGGACCTTCTCTCTAAACTTATCTCGTCGTTTGATGCAGCAAATCCAAACTTCAGGCCAACTGAGCTATATAACGAGAGTTGGCTCATCAAACTAGTGCTTCAGCAAGCATCAGAGCTACCGACATCTGATTATCCGCTAGGCTTTTTGGACGGTTGCAACTGGTTTTCTGAGGCGCTGCTCCCGACCGCTTTTCGAGCGAGGTTTCGAAGCGATCCCTTGAGCGAATCGAGGACAAACGCCGATGGAGTCGTTGGCCATTTCACAATCGGCGAGAAGGCAAAGGCTGATCTTGAGCTAAGGGGGAATGCTGCGCAGTTCACCGTGCTTGAGGCAAAGGTGGGAAGCCCGCTATCGGCCGGAACCAGCAATGCCAAGTACTTCGACCAGGCTGCCCGGAATGTCGCATGTATGGCGGAAGTCGTAGGGAGATCCCAGCTCCAAGCATCTAATTTTGCGCGACTGGATTTTGTCGTCCTTGCTCCCAGGCACTCCATCGACAAAGGCACGTTTGAGAAAGAAATGAGCCAAGGCTCGATCCGGTCGAAGGTCGAAAGGCGCGTCTCAGCCTACGAAGGGCAGCTCGACCAGTGGTTTGAGGAGCAGTTCAAGCCACTCATGGATCGTGTGCAATTGCACTCGGTTAGTTGGGAGGAAGCAATCGATTGGGTAGGCCAGGAGAGGCCGGAATATGCTTCGGCGCTGTCCGACTACTATCGCCTATGTTTGGAGTTCAGCTAGGGGGCAATTCTGCCTAGCCACTCGCTGGAGCACTCTGCGAGTGGAGCCGGACCGGGGACTCAGCGCCAGAAGCCGGAGACAATGGTATTTCGGGGATCTGGAAGCGCATTTGAGGGAGCGATCCCCTGCCGCTCCCCGCCAAGATCTGCGGGATGTTCCACAGCTCGCAGCCGCTAGCTCGCTCATCTATATTGGGAACGCAATAATGAACCAGCAACGGATTATTCAAGACAAGAAGGGAGACAGCATACAAGGCTCCTATAGCAGGCTTTTTCGCGTTCGGTGGCAAGAGTGCGGCGCCTACGGCATAGTGGACCCCATTCACTATATCTACTTCATGCAGGAGACGTCCATGGCTCACGCGACTGAGCATGGATACACTACAGGAAGAGAGTTGAAGAAAGGGCGCGCGTGGGTGATCCGTGAAACGGAGATCGAATATCTGCGCCCTATCCGCTACGGCGACACCGTGAAGGTTTCGATGCAGATCGGTGAGTTGCGCCGAACAAGTGTGACTCGCTTCTACGAATTCAATGTCGAAACTACCGGAGTGCTTGTCGCTCGCTCTCGAAGTGAGTTCGTGTGCGTGAATGTTGAAACACAGCTTCCTATTGCAATCCCAGAGGACGTAATAACAGAATTTTTTCCCGCTGGAATCCCTGGCAAGCCGTTACCGCGCAATCGCTTTCCAAAGGCTCCTCATCCAGCTCACAATGTGTTTCAGATGCGCAAAAAGGTTGAATTCCGAGATCTTGACATGTTACGCCATGTCAACAATGCCACCTACTTGAGCTATATGATTACGTCAGGAATTGAGGCCACTGTCCGAGGCGGATTGCCATGGAAACTTGTCATGGATTCGAAGGACATGAACGTCTCAAGCTGGAGCCGAGTTCTCTATCAAGGACAGGCGAAAATCGAGGACGAATTAGAGATTACAACCTACTGCTCTGACGTTGGGCAATCCAGTGCAGTCTTTCACGATAGCATCGTCCGCGTAAGCGATAGAGCTCCGATTGCGCTTGGACATACCCGCTGGGTTTGGATCAATCGGAACACGTTGATGCCACACCCAATGCCCGCTGAGGTGCGAGCAGCAATCGAGAAACTTGCGATTATCGATGAAGCGGGCTAATCGCTCGCTGGAGCACTCTGCGAGTGGAGCCGGACCGGGGATGCTGCGCCAAAGGCAAGAGGAAATGCGGGTGCAGGCTTCAAGCATAGGCTGTGATGAGCCGATCCCCGGCCGCTCCCCGCCAAGATCTGCGGGATGTTCCACAGCTCACAGCCGTTAGGCCGCCAATCATGGATACTCTCTGTGGCTGGCGCCACAGTGGGTGAACAAGACTAGGCCGCGCGTAACGGCGCCGAAGGAGAGGGGTATTTACTTGTGACGATGCCATGAGTGTGCATCGTAACGTGATGGGTACGTGTCCGCAGCCGATACCGCCGATGACCGAGGACACCGCCCAAGGAGGAGTTCTGATGAAGCTCAGCACCGTATTTACGGCCACTGCGATCGTTTCGCTTCTTTTCGGCCTTGGCTTTGTGCTAGCACCCGCGGCGACGCTCGCTCCGTACGGGCTTACAACTGACGAAGCCGGCATACAGGTCGCGAGATTCTTCGGCGCAGCTTTGCTTGGATATGCAGCGATAACCTGGTTTGCCAGGAATACCGAGGAATCCTCAGCTCGACGAGCCCTCGTTCTGGGCCTTTTCCTCGGCTTTGGGATCGGGTTCGTTGTCTCCCTGGTGAACCAGCTTTCCGGTTTGCAGAATGCACTCGGCTGGTCAACAGTCGCAATCTACCTGCTGTTTGCGTTGGGTTACGGGTACTTCCAGTTCGCGAAGCCAACTAGGCCTGCGGAAGTTAGCCCAGGCCCAACAGACACAGCCTCTAGCTGAGAGACCGTCCCACGACTTAGGGGGGATGATGCGGCGCTTACCGACCGCATGATTTGGCACGTGTCATGGGGTCACGACGCCGGAGAGCGCTGCTTTCAGTCGTAACGCCCCACATTGTTCGCGTGAGAGCAAGTCACTGTAAGCAAGGCGGCCCAACCACTCGCTGGAGCACTCTGCGAGTGGGGCCGGACCGGGGATGCAGGGCCTGAAGCAAGAGATGATTCGTTTGTGGCGTACTAGAATTCTAAGTCAGGGATCGCTCCCCGCCCGCTCCCTGGCCTAGTCCGCCAGGACAGGCAGCTCGTAGCCGTTAGCCCGCCATATGATCGCCGAGGTGATGTGGTGTCGGATTTCAGTTCAATATTCACCAAGGAGCTAAATGAGGTCGACGCTCGTGCCAGGCGGATCGCCATCCGCTATCATCATGAGCAAATCGATCTTGCCCACTTCCTCCTGGCGTTCATAGAAGATCCGAAGGAAAGCGTCCGAGACCTTTCGACCGAGAAGGATCCAGGTCTGAAGGCCACACAGAGCAGAATTGAAGCATTCTTGGATGGCTTTCCTAGAAGCCGGAAGAGCAGGATCCGGGGGCGGGATCTCAGATACACGCGCCGACTCGCAACTATTATTCACCATTCACGTCGACGAGCAACCCGAAGAGGCGCGACCCGTATCTCGCCAGCCCGCCTGTTCTTGGCCTTGGCATCTGAGGATTTCTATTCCGAGGCTGAGAGGGGCTTTGTTGGATCGCGGCTTCTATCGCCAGCCGGGATGACCCCACGGCAGATTGAGCGAAGGCTGCCGCCTCACATGGCAGGCCGCGACCCGGGGATTATGAACCGCCAGTCGTCATAGATCCTCCCCCAATGTCTACACGTGGCTGGCTAGCCACTCGCTGGAGCACTCTGTGAGTGGAGCCGGACCGGGGATTCTGCGGTAGGAGCAAGAGATAATCAAAGTGCGGGTCGCTGGAGAAGCATTTGAGGAAGCATTCCCCGGCCGCTCCCCGCCAAGATCTGCGGGATGTTCCACAGCCCGCAGCCGTTATGCCGCCGGGGCTCTGGGATTCTGCATGATATTCTGTTATTCATAAGCACTTAGCTTGAAGCATCCGCTCATTGAAAGAGGTGAAGAAAATGGCGACGAATAATAGGGGCGAAATGTTCACAGCGGGCAAGTTGGCGGAAGCGCTGGGCGTTTCTCAAGGGAAGGTCAGAAAGCTAATCCAAGATTATGAGATCGAGCCAGACGAAATAAAGCGCGGATGCAAGTACTACGGAACCG